>NZ_MPJE01000081.1:0-3681 GCF_001975465.1 Chlorobium sp. KB01 | reverse complement strand
GCGCAATCGGACTTTTACTTCGAAAATCGGCTGCGCCCGTTGCTCATGAATTATTCAGGTTAACTGGTTCGATTTCGGAAGTATGTCAGGAGTGGTGGTTCTATGAACTTGCCAAGCGCATGCAAATCACTTCCGAATAAAGAGTCGAATTGTAATCGATGTTAATATTTGTTCACTGATTTTGATAAAATTTTTGTTATGCGGTTGTTATCCGGGAATTTTTTTATAGCTGTAAATATAATTAAAATAATAACCTGCGGCTTCGTCGCGAGTTTTACACTGTAGAGGTCAGAAGTTCGAATCTTCTATCGTCCACATCATCCCTCAAAGCCTGAAAACACGCAGGCTTTGTTTATTTCTGTCAGATGAGCAGGGCGAGAATGGCGAGAATGGTGTTGTTTTTTTATCGAGGATCATCTGTTGTTCGTTTCAGACAGTGCAATCCTCTTTTTTCTGCTCTCCAGTACACACAATCCGGTGGCCAGGAAGCGCATATTTCCTGATATCTGCCGGAAACCATTGAGATGACAAGAGGATGGCGTGAATATTTTTCCAGAGTTTGTTCTGCTTCTGCGATTGAAGCAAGTCTGGCTTGCCCTGAATGGATCATTGCTTCGGCGAGTTCATCGAGAAAAACCGATTCTGTCGATACTGACCCGGGATGAAGAGCCCGACATACACGCTCACCCAGAGCAATTGTTGCAGCTTTTCGGATAAAGTCGGAGGCTTCAGGAAAAGAGAGAATCCTTGGTTCAAACTCCTGAATTTTTTTCTGAATCCGGACAGCCTGCTCGTTATTATTGAGTGATCCCTCCGTGCTGTCGAAAACATGCAATGCCTTTCGGATGTTTTCAAGTACACGCCCTGTACTATAATCGTCTGTTGTGCCCATTTTATTGACTGATGAGATTGAAAGTCATGGCTACAAGCATGGAGGCTGCTATTTCCGGCTTGGTAAATGATGATAATCTTGCCTCTGCCGGATTCCTTGTTTTCTGGATATGTTACCGGTTTGATCATGCATTATTGGCCTGTCAATGCATAATTGAAAGGTACTCATTCCCGTGAACATTGGTAAGTCGATAGACAGGAGGGCGAAAATAGTCTGTGCTATCCGTTTTGTGAGCCAATTGACTATAGTAACGAATTGTGTTGCTTTATTCGATTGATTCATGTAATTACCGGTATGTTTATTTCTGACTACATTGACGCTTTGCTAGCCAAAGGCGTATTCTGTTTCAGTGGCGCTGAAGCTTCTGATGCGATTGGATCAGGCGTTATCGCTACCCGTGCGGCCTTGCGTCGTCTGCGGCATAAGGGTGAGGTTGCCATGCCGTACCGGGGATTTTATGTTATCGTTTCTCCAGAGTATCGTAAGATAGGATGCTTGCCCGCAAACCAGTTTATTCCGTTATTGATGGATCACCTGAAAGAGCCCTATTATGCAGGCATGCTTACCGCTGCCGAACACTCCGGTGCAGCTCATCAACGCCCTCAGGCTTTTCAGGTTATCCTGCAACATGCTCGACCGGATATCAGTTGTGGGGATGTGAGGATTGATTTTATCATACGCAAGAACGCAGCGCTTATGCCTGTGCAGGATTTCAAGACGCCTCGCGGTTATGTAAAGGTCTCGACCCCTGAGGTCACAGCATTTGATCTAACCGGGTATCCGCATCATGCAGGGGGTCTGGATAATACTGCAACTGTTTTATCTGAACTTGCAGAATATCTTGACGGCGGGAAGCTGGCTGAAATAGCAGCACTCTCTCCCATAGCGTGGTCTCAGCGATTGGGTTACTTGCTGGATTTGATTGGTGAAGCCGACTTAGCCGAAGGATTGGCTGAATATGTTGCAGGTCGCAATCCTGTGCCGACTCCACTCTCCCCGTCACAACCTTACAGCGGAGTTCGAAAGGTGGCCCGCTGGAGGCTGCTGCCAAATGAAAAGGTAGAGCCGGAAATATGATACCTCTTGACTATATCACCGCATGGCGGGTCAATGCTCCATGGTCGCAGTTATCCCAGATTGAGCAGGATCTGATTATCTGTCGTGCCCTGATTGAACTTTACACACACCCGGTTGTAGCGAAAAATCTGGCTTTTCGTGGTGGAACTGCCTTGTTCAAGCTTCATCTTCCGCCAGCGAGATATTCAGAGGATATTGATCTGGTGCAAATGCAAGCGGGGCCAATCGGTCAGATCATGGATGCTGTACAGGAAAAGATCAATCCCTGGTTGGGAATTCCCAGGCGGAAACAGTCAGAAGGAAGGGTAACGCTGATCTGGCGTGTGGAATCAGAAGAAGGATTTCCATTACGGCTCAAAGTGGAAATAAACTCAAGGGAACACTTTACGGTACTTGGATATCAACAGTTTGAATTCAGAATGGCATCCCGCTGGCATACCGGCTCAGCATTAATCTCAAGCTATCGTATCGATGAATTGCTCGGTACCAAGCTGCGGGCGCTCTATCAGCGAAAAAAAGGGAGAGATTTGTTTGACTTGTGGCAAACAGCCAAAACCCTTGCTGTTAATCCTGAAACGGTTGTCTCCTGTTTTTTGCAGTACATGGAGTATGAAGAACATCAGATATCCAGGGCTGAATTTGAGATGAATCTGTTCGAAAAGCTTGATGACTCTCGTTTTCTTGATGATATCTCACCCCTGCTGACAACAGGGAACTCATGGGATTCCAGGGCGGCGGCACGGTATGTTCTGGATTCTCTCGCACCTTTAATTGATGGGTAATTGATGGATCTGTTTGAATAGGTGTTATTGATATGATTAACTTGTTTTTATTAAATCAGTTGTTTCTGTAAAAGATAATTGATGGGTGATTGATTCAAAGAGGCATTGATGACTAATCCAGCCATGACTGGCCCAGTTGTCCCACAACGGCATATTACGTGAGTACAGTTAAACTTTCGTAAAGGTTGGATTAACAGACGAACAAAACATAGTGGCGATGGTAGTGACCATGATCCGGCATGGGTTGAACTGGAACTGCAGAGCAGGCAACTGAACGAATTTCTTTTGTGAATAGTTAACTAATTCGTTAACAATCGTCCATGCGAGAGATTGTTTTCTTTAAGACCCGTGCCGGGAAAAGTCCCGTAGAAGACTATCTGGACACGCTTTCTGAAAAGGAAGTCCAGAAGGTACTGTGGGTGCTCAGACTTGTCAAGGAGTTGCCCACGGTGTCGACCGAGTATTTCAAGAAACTCCAAAACACGTATGGTATATGGGAGATCAGAGCAAAACAGGGAAGTAATGCCTTTCGGCTTTTAGGATTTCTTGACCAAGGAAGCTTTGTTGTTCTTACCAATGGTTTCTCAAAGAAGACTCAGAAAACCCCGGCATCAGAAATTGTACTCGCTGAAAAGCGGAAAACAGAATATCTATCGAGGAAAAACCATGGATGATCTTGAACGATACATTAAGAAGCGGAAAGATGAGTCCCCGGATTTCGCAAAAACTTTTGAACAGGGTTACGAACAATTCCGGATCGGGGAGTTACTGCGCCAGGCAAGAAAACGTGCAGGTCTGACCCAGGAAGATCTGGCTGAAAAATTGCACACCAAAAAATCGGCAGTCTCCCGCATTGAGAACCATTCGGAAGACATCCGGCTCTCAACGCTGAGCCATTATGCCGAAGCTCTGGGTAAAAAGCTTACCGTA
>NZ_MPJE01000080.1:0-18268 GCF_001975465.1 Chlorobium sp. KB01 | reverse complement strand
ATCTGCAGCTTTACGACACCCTTGAAGAGAGCTGGAAGAGCTTTCAGGATGCGCGCCAGCTGGTTACCGTACGCAAGAAGTTTCTTGATGCGGCAATGGAGCGCTCCTCTATTGCCAATGCGCAGTACTCGAATGGTCTGGTGACCTTCAACGAGTGGGTGATTATTGAAAACAATCTTGTGAGTGCAAAAAAAGAGTTTCTTAATGCCGGGGCAGATCTCCTGATTGCCGAGGCTAAATGGATACAGGCAAAAGGGGGAGGAGTTGATGGTGAAGAGAAATAGGATCATTGCAGCGGTTCTTGCTGTTATTATTGTTGCCGGGGTCACCGGGTTTCTGCTGTTCAGGGGCGCCAAAAATTCCGGTCAGCGATTTGAGGAGATCCGTCCCGCACGAGGCAGCATAAGTTCATCGGTATCGACTACCGGTGCGGTTGAGCCCGAGAACCGGGTTAAAATCAAATCTTCGGTCGGCGGAAGAGTCGAGGAGGTTCTTGTTGATGAAGGTCAGCTTGTCAGCAAAGGTACGGTACTTGCCATGCTCAGTTCGACCGAGAGGGCAGCTCTGCTTGATGCCGCCAGGCTGCAGGGAAAAAGCGAACAGGGCTACTGGAACAATGTCTATAAAAAAACTGCTGTTATCGCACCGATGGATGGTCAGGTCATTGTGCGGAGCGTCAATCCAGGACAGACCGTTACAACAAGTGACTCGTTGTTTGTGCTCTCCGATCATCTTATTGTCAAAGCCTATGTTGATGAAACCGATATCGGACGGGTAAAAACAGGTCAGAGGGCGGTAATCGGCCTGGATGCCTATCCTGAAATCAGGGTGAACGGGGTGGTTGAGCATATCTACTATGAGTCCCGTCTGCAGAACAATGTGAGTATCTACAATGTTGATGTGATTCCGGATCGTATACCGGAAGTGTTCCGTTCCGGCATGAGCGCCAACATCAGGATTATTGTGCAGGAACATGCCGGATCGCTGCTGTTGCCGCAGAGAGCGGTGCAGAGCAGGAACGGCAGTCAGGTGGTGATGCAGAAAAAAAGAGGCAAGGATGGCGGGCAGCGATATACCAGGGTGAAAACCGGGTTGCTGGATGACGGCAAAATAGAGATTCTTTCCGGCATTACGGACAGCTCTGTTGTTCTGCTGCCGGACTCCTCGTTTGTGCTGCCGAAAAAGAGTGGAGGGAGGAATCCCTTTACCCCGCAAAGGAGTCGGAGGTGAGCGTGAAACATCTGCTTGAACTTGTCGAAGTTCACCGGACCTACCAGATCGGGGAGAGTACCGTTCAGGCGCTGCGCGGAGTTTCAGTGACCATCGAGCAGGGTGAGTTTGTTGCCATCATGGGCGCTTCAGGGTCGGGCAAATCCTCCCTCATGCAGATACTTGGCCTGCTTGACACTCCCGACAAGGGCGACTACCTGCTGCTCGGCCAGAATGTCAATACCCTGAGTGAAGATGAGCTGTCAGGGCTTCGCAACAATGTTGCCGGGTTTGTTTTTCAGCAGTTTCACCTGCTCAAGCGCATGAGTGTTGTGGAGAATGTGCGCCTGCCGCACATCTACAGCGGCATAAAAGGGGATTTCCGCAAGGAGGCCATAGAGCGGCTCCGCCAGGTTGGTCTTGCCGAGCGAGTTGATCACACACCCAATCAGCTCTCCGGCGGTGAGCAGCAGCGGGTAGCTATTGCACGGGCGCTGGTGCGCGATCCATTGATTATTTTTGCCGACGAGCCTACCGGAAATCTTGACACGAAAAACTCGGCCGAGATCATGAAGATCTTCAAAGGACTTCATGAAGAGGGTAAAACCATTGTTATGGTGACCCATGAAAAAGAGATTGCCGACTATGCCGGGCGGGTCATCACCATGAGAGATGGGGTTATCATATCCGATGAACAGCGGACGGGTAGTGCTTCGGCACGCTCTGCTGAACCTCTCGCGGGCTTTGAAATCCATGGGCCTGCAAAGGTTTCGTTATGGCAGGACGGACGCTTTATCGGTTTTATGGCACAGGCTTTCCAGGCGATTCTTGCCAACAAGATGCGCTCATTTCTTTCGGTACTCGGAATATTTGTCGGGGTAGCCTCAGTGATTGCCATGATGGCTCTTGGCGAGGGAGCCAAGGCAGCCATGCAGGAGCAGCTCAAATCGATGGGCTCCAACATGCTCTCCATAAGGGGTGGATCGGCCAAGATTCGCGGCGCTGCCCAGGGTGCGGGAGCAGTTGCCCGTTTTACCGCCATTGATGTGGAAGATATTGCCGAGCTTAACACGCTGGTAAAAAATGCCACAGGGGTCGTCAACGGCAGCGCACGAATGGTCTACGGTAACAAAAACTGGAGTTCAAGCCTGACCGGAGTTGGTTTTGATTATGGCACCATGCGCGCGACGATTCCCGCAATCGGGAGGTGGTTTGCCGAGGAAGAGATACGCAAACGTGACAAGGTAGCCATAATCGGCGTTACGGTGGTCAAGGAGCTGTTCGGCAACAGCAATCCGATAGGCAGAACCATCAAGATCAACAGGATTAATTTTACGGTCATAGGGATCGCTCCGGCAAAAGGGTTTTCAGGTCCGCAGGATGAGGATGATGTGGTGCTGATTCCGGTGACGACGGCTATGTACCGGGTGCTCGGCAAGGATTATCTTAGCGGTATTTTTGTTGAAGTTACCTCTCCAACCCTGATTGAGCAGGCAAAGAGTACGATCAGTGAACTTATCCGGAAAAGGCACCGGCTTCAGGCCGATGACGACTCCTTCAATATCCGTGATATGACCGAGATACAGAAGATGCTCAGCAGTACGACCCAGACCATGAGTGTTTTGCTCGGTTCCATAGCTGCTATTTCGCTTGTCGTAGGCGGTATCGGCATCATGAATATCATGCTGGTCTCGGTAACCGAGCGCACCAGGGAGATCGGGTTGCGCAAGGCGATCGGGGCACGAAAGGGAGACATCATGCTGCAGTTTCTCGTAGAGTCTGTCGGGCTCACTATCAGCGGAGGTTTGATCGGAATAGTTGCCGGTATCGGGGTCTCTTTTATGCTTGCCATTTTTGCCGGATGGGCCGTTAAAACCTCGGTTGTTTCGGTTGTGGTTGCTACCGTCTTCTCTGCCCTTATCGGTATTTTTTTCGGTCTCTGGCCCGCCCGCAAAGCTGCGGAACTCAAGCCTCTCGAAGCGCTCCGTTACGAGTAGAACTTGCCCGGGATGGATGTATAGTTTAAAAGTTTTTTCTTCCGACTGAGCTTCCTTTACATTTTTTTGAGCAGGATTCTGCCTCAAAGCGCGTCATACTTTGTGAGGGGAGCTACCTGGCTCTCCGGAATGGTTTCAACAACAGGTACGTTCTTGAGTCAGTTGCATGATGATGATGATGCAGGAACGCAAAGATGAGTGATGATTGAGATGACAGGGACGGGCAGGTTGTTGCTTTGGACAGCGGAGGGGAAGTTGTTTCTCTTCGCTGTTTTTTTTTTTCAGGTTTCAGGCTTCAAGGCCGTACTCCTCAAGAATGGAGTATACATGGCGGGGAACCAGCCGTTCAAGGTGCTGCGGATAGTTGAATTTTACAAAGTAGTAGTGTTTTATAAGGTGATGGTCCACAGAAAAATGTGCGAATCCAATGCCCCTTGGTCCTGTACGGAACAGGATCTCCGAGATCAGGTGGCCAGCCGCAACAGGGATTTTACGGGTTGAGCTGAACTTTTTTTTTTGGCACTTCATACTTTCGGCAGAGCTTTTTGCCGAAGCTGCTACAAATTTAAAGCACTCCCACGCTCCTGATTCCGGAAAGGTTTCCAGTTCATCAGCGATCAGATTGTTAAGCACAGCTCCTTTTTCGGTGCGGACCAGTACCCACTGTAACTTGTCTCTTTTTTTGAAGGGCGCGGCCAGATATCCCACCGTTATATCAGCAAGTCCATTCAGGTAATCGAAACAGCTCAGGCATGAGTGCGGAAAGATTTCCGGGTTGGTCAACTCTTCCGGCAGGCTGAAAAAAGGGATTTTCTCAACGTGACCGTCGAGATGTTTGACGTGTACCCGATAGTCCGGCATGAATTCAATATGGCGTGCTGTTGCCGGTGATTTTGAAATTCTTTCAAGAATCCACGGCCACTTTTTTTCGTTTGCATTATCGACGCAGGGAATGCCGATGGTATAGATTTCCATATTGCGCAGATAGTCGAATCGCCGATGAAAGTCACGCAACGCATGAATATGACATGCAGCCCCTATAACGAGGAGTCGTTTCAGCCCTTTGGTGTGAGCCTCTTCGAGGGAGCGGAGCACGGGCGAAAGGACGGGAATACTTCCCTTTGTCTTCAGAATATCTTTTTCGGACCCGGCAAGAACCGGTATTGGATGGAAAAAATCCTCTTCATGACGGTGCAGGGTTACCACACCTTCAACAAGTTTGCTGTTTAAAGCTTTTTCAGCTAACCGGGTTATAATTCCCGACCATTGGGCGCCGGGAAGAGCTGCCCGGAGCCGGGCTACAAAGCGTGAACTGGTTATTCCGAAGCGTGACTCCTCCGGATCGAGAGGGTCTCTTTCGCGCCCGAAAAGGGCTGTTTCATGCCCTCCGAGCCATCCGGTAATGAAAACACAGCTTTGCAGGCTTTCGGAGGAGGGCCATTTTTTTATCGAGCAGAGCCCGCATGAACTGCAAAGAGGTTTCGGCATAGATGTGCTGAAATAAAAACACCCCGCAGATTGATTGTGCGGGGTGAATGGTTTTTCCCTTACAGAGCGCTCTTCATGAATCAGGAGATGGAGAGTGCCTTGTTGACCTTCTGGGCCGCATCACGAAGGCCGTTGGCTGAAATGAGATTCAGTCCCGAGTCATCAAGCATTTTCTGGGCTATTGGGGCGTTGGTGCCCTCAAGGCGCACAATGACCGGCAGATGCAGGCCGATTTTTGTAGCGGCTTCAATAATGCCACCCGCTACACGGTCGCAACGGACAATTCCGCCGAAAATATTGACGAGTATTGCTTTGACATTTTTATCGCTCAGAATGATCTTGAATCCCTCCTCTACCGTCTGGGGGCTTGCCGAACCACCTACATCAAGGAAGTTGGCAGGTTTTCCACCGGCAAGCTGGATCATGTCCATGGTTGCCATGGCAAGGCCTGCGCCGTTGACCATACAGCCTACATTGCCGTCAAGGCGTACATAGTTGAGATTGGATTTTGAAGCTTCAACTTCAAACGGATCCTCTTCGCTGATATCGCGCAGTTCAATAAACTCTTTATGACGGTAGAGTGCGTTATCATCAAAATTGATCTTTGCGTCAAGGGCGAGTACCTTGCCCTCTTTGGTAACAACGAGCGGGTTAATTTCAGCAATCGCCGCATCAATCGAGGTGTAGGCCTTGTAGAGTGCCGATATAAAGTTGACCGCATTGCGGAACTGCTCGCCTTCAAGTCCAAGGAAAAATGCAGCCTCACGTGCCTGGAATCCCTGCATGCCGTAAAGCGGGTCAATCTGGATTTTCAGGAGTTTTTCCGGGGTCTCTTCGGCAACTTTCTCGATCTCCATACCACCCTCGGTTGAAACCATCAGAACATTTTGCGATGTCGAGCGATCAAGGGTAATACCGACATAAAACTCCTTTTCAATATTCATACCCTCTTCAACAAGCAGCCTTCTGACCTCTTTTCCCTCGGGTCCGGTCTGATGGGTGACAAGCGTCAGTCCGATCAACTGCTGTGCTATGTCAAATGCCTCCTCTGCTGACTTGGCAAGTTTGACTCCTCCGGCTTTACCTCTGCCGCCTGCATGAATCTGTGCTTTTACAACAACCACCGGACAATTCAACTCCTCAAAGAGCTGCTCGGCAGCGGTTTTTGCTTCTTCAGGGGAATAGGCAACAATTCCTTTCGGTACGGCAACCCCGAATTTTCTCAGGATATCCTTGCCTTGATATTCATGAATGTTCATATTTTTAGGTCTTGGGTTACGGACAATAGTTCACACGAGTAATGCAGGGAAATCGAAAATTGCGCAAAGAGCAATAGTATAACGAAAATTACGTTTACGGTAAAACCTGTGAACGCTCAACACATCAATATTTACACAAATAGTATGCTCGATTTTACCTGGTGTATGGAACTTGCGTTCCGTGAGGCGATCAAAGCGTTTGAAAAGAAGGAGGTTCCTGTCGGAGCGGTGATCGTTGACAGTAACGGTCATGTTATCGGAAGGGGATACAATCAGGTGGAATCACTTTGTGATGCAACCGCGCATGCTGAAATGATTGCCCTGACCTCGGCAATGGCTACGATAGGAAACAAGTACCTTGAAGATTGTACTCTGGCCGTTACCATGGAGCCCTGCCCCATGTGTGCGGGAGCTATTGTCAATGCAAAGGTGGGGAGAGTTGTTTTCGGGGCCTATGACCCGAAAATGGGTGCATCGGGTACGGTCATGAATATAACAGGATGTCAGCAGCTTAATCATCAACCGGAAGTTTACGGAGGGATTATGGAGAACAAGTGCCGAACCCTCCTTCAGGATTTTTTCAGGGAGCTGCGTAAAAAACCCTAATCATCATCATGATCCTGCGAAATATTCTCCCGTATAATGTTTTTCAGGGAGCTTGCAAGGTGGGATACGATATCCTGGGCTATACCACTTCCGCTTGATGGCTGAACGGTGTCAAGGCTTTCGATTCCTGCCTGCTTGACCGCTTTGCTGATGGTAACCGATAAAAGGGGGTTACACTCCCTGACGATCTCCTTGAGCATGAATGACGCCTCAAACATGCTCTGCTGAATAACCTCTTTTTCGTCTTCTTCAGTTATAACCTGACAATGACGGGTGGCGATGATTCCTGCAAGACAGGTAAGGTAGGTGTTGGTTGCACCGGCCAGGAAAAGGTTCATAAAAAAAGGGGTCAGCAGGTTGCCCGCAGGCAGCAGTGAAGAGAGGGTGTTGCTGAACGCGGACTGGATAATCGGTTTGATATGGGCAGGTATCTCCTCCTTTTTAAAGTCGGCAAGCGGAAGATACTCATAGACGGAACGGACCAGCAGGATAAACTCTCTGAGATGCTGTTCGCGGTTGTGAATAAGATAAATGGCCCAGACCATTTTAATGTTATTCAAAAGGGTGGTCGTTGTGCCGTAAGAGGTGTTCTGGGCGAGGGCGCCTACAAAAAAATTTTTGGTCGCAAACTGCTTGATATCGTTGAGCGAATCGACTTCGAGGAATTTGAGATTGGTGCGGACCCATCGAAGGTCTTTCAGCTTCCTGGACGCATCAGGATGCTTTGAGTGAACAGGCATCCGTTTTGCCAGATAACCGGAATAGGCGTCCATCTGTCTGGAATTTTCATTATCCGGCAGATCGGGTTTGATTGGAAGCGAAAAGAGCCGGACCCCGCTGTACAGCGTCGTGGCGAGAAGCGCACCGCTGAAAAGAAGAAAAAGCATTCCCGTATTGGGGTAGAGCGCATCGAGAAGCTTTGCCGCACTGCTCAACTGATTGACCGAAAAGACAACCAGAAGGAGTATGACCGCAAGAAGGACGGTAAAGAAAAAAAATGAGGCTTTTCTTTTCATGGCAGCTGCATGTTCTCCTCTTATTCAGGCCTTCGCAGGAAATTGTGATCGCACTGGATGCGGCCCTCTTTTTGCAACAGCTTCTTTATGCCAAAGGTTCCGGTTCCGGCAGCCTTATGGCGTGGTCACGACTGAACTGATAATCGAGAAAAATATCTTCAGCTTTTGGAATCTGCCACTTGCCATTATCGAGGCGGTTTGTAGTCTCCTTCAGCCGGTAGGTGGTGTGCCCGCAGGTCCAGCAGTCATAGTTGGCCATGCCGGTGCAGAGGCAGGTTTTTTCTTTGACAACTATCGGTTCGCCGGGCTTTCTTTCTGCAAGAGCGGTGTAGTATGCATCGATATAGCTGCATTTTCCGCCGTTTTCAAGCAGGTATCCGAGTCCCTCGCAATTTGGCTTTATGGCATAGCGAAGGGTTGGAGAGTTGATGAGCATCCTCATTGGATAGCCTGTGGTTGAGGCCATATTGATGACAATATCCTCTTCTCTGGCGTTGAGATAGTGTTGTTTCACCTCATTTGGCAGGCCGGACTCTTTGGTAATGGTAAATCGTGTGGCAACCTGTACGGCTCCGGCACCCATCCTGAGGTAATCGACGGCATCGGTACCGGTAAAGATCCCTCCTGCCGGGATAACCGGAATGTTCAGCTTCTCTTTTTTCATGAAGTCGAGTACTTCAATGAAAATTGTCTTGAGATCAAAGGTATGCCAGTCATCGGGTCCAAAGCCGAGGTGACCTCCGGCAAGGGGACCTTCAACAATAATATAGTCAGGCAGTCGGTTAAGGCGTACCGCCCGTTTCAGGAAAATGGAGAGTGCCCTTACCGAGGAGATGATCAGGCCGATTTTTACATCCCGGAACCGGGGATGATCCTGGATCAGATCAAGTGTGCGGAGATTAAGGCCGGCAGCGAGGGTCAAACCGTCAATTCCGGCATCCATGGCAGCCGAAAGTCTGACTTTCAGTGTCTCGGAGGCGTTGTTCATGGTCAATTTTTCCATGCAATTAAGAAAAATCGCCCCCTTGCCGGTTTTTTTCGAGACCGTATGTTCGATATATAATTTTTGAGCTTTGGCGACCTCTTCAAGATCGAAGAGGACTTCCGATTTGTCGGGATTATTGATGAATTCGGCGTATTTTTTGCGTTTCTGACTGACAAATGAAGTTTTCAATATCCTGTCGCAGACATAGCCGTTTTCGGCATCGGAAATATGTCCGATTCCGCCGAGTTTCTCAGCCACAAGCGCAAGTTCGGTTGTGGAAATATTGACCCCCATGCCACCGATAATGATTGGCACATACTCTTTTCCGCCTAACTGTAATCTGAAATTGTCTACGTTCATTGTCTTTTTATCGGTATAAATAGCATTTACAGATCCTCTTTGCCCCTGAGGTCAGGGGGTCGGCAATACGAAACCCACAAACAGCTGCAAAAATTAAAATTATTTAAGATATCATATTTCGTTTTATAAATCTACTGACAATTCTCTAAATCACTCCTTCTCCGGTAACTATCATGCGCCTTCCCTGCTATTCTTTCCTTGCCGGAGAGGATGAAGTTTGAGAAAAGAGGTGGAGAATATTAAATTGCAGGCCATAACAGTGAGCATCTCGGATTTCCGGCATCAATAAAATATTCTGAAAGGGGGAAAGAGCAATATGATTAAACTCGTCTTGTTACGTCATGGTGAGAGCCAGTGGAACCGTGAAAATCGCTTTACCGGCTGGTATGATATTGATCTTTCCGAACAGGGAAGAAAAGAGGCGGCCAATGCCGGAAAATTGCTCCGGGAAGCAGGATTTGTTTTTGATGTTGCCTATACCTCTGTCTTGAAACGTGCCATAAGGACGCTCTGGACAGTACTTGATGAGATGGATCTGATGTGGATTCCTGTCTTCAAAAGCTGGAGGCTCAACGAACGGCATTACGGCGCCCTGCAGGGTCTTAACAAGTCGGAGACCTCCCAGAAGTATGGTGATGAACAGGTTCTTGTATGGCGTCGGAGCTATGATACCCCTCCTCCTGTGCTTGAAAAAAGTGATGAGCGTTATCCTGGATCAGATCCCCGTTATGCCGCTCTTGAAGAAGCGCAGATTCCACTGAGCGAATGTCTCAAGGATACTGTTGATCGTTTTCTGCCATTGTGGCATGAGACAATTGCACCTGAAATTCGCAAAGGGAAAAACGTTATCATTGCAGCGCATGGAAACTCCCTGCGAGCCCTGGTCAAATACCTTGACCACATCTCTGAAGAGGATATTGTCGGCTTGAATATTCCGACCGGGATTCCTCTGGTCTACGAACTTGATGATGAGCTCAAGCCCCTGAAAAGCTACTATCTCGGTGATCAGGAGGCCTTGAAGAAGGCTGTAGCGGCAGTTGCCGGTCAGGCAAAAGCATAGCCTTTCCGGGAGTGATGCGATCGTGGAATATGTTGTTAAATAACTTATATTCTGCACTCTGAATTGTTGATCGCCTTTTTTTTTGAAACTATTTGAAAAGTTGTGCCTGAAAATATGAATGTTACAAGAAAAGCGGGGCTCTATGATCCTCAGTTTGAGCATGACGCCTGCGGTGTTGGATTTGTTGCCAACATCAAGGGGGTCAAATCCCATAATATTGTAGAGCAGGGACTGCAAATCAACGAGAATCTGAAACATCGCGGAGCCTGCGGGTGTGAAAAGAATACCGGTGATGGCGCAGGAATTCTTATCCAGGTTCCCGACAAGTTTCTGCGCAGGGTCTGTGCGGAAAAAAATATTGAACTTCCGGCGGCAAGCCAGTACGGAGTGGGGATGGTATTTCTTCCTCCGGATATATCGCAGCGTCGTGCTATAGAAGATATCTGTCGTTTGATGATACAGGCTGAAGGGCAGAAGTTTCTTGGTTTCAGAAAAGTCCCGACCGTTAATGACACACTCGGCGCGACCGCCCGCTCTGAAGAGCCTGTGGTCAAGCAGCTTTTTGTCGGCTGGGGCAAGGATATCACCACCGAGCTTGAATTCGAGCGAAAGCTCTATATCATCCGCCGCCGCATTACCAAAAGGGTTAAATATACCGCAGGGCTTCTCGGCAGCAGTTATTTCTATATATCAAGTCTCTCCTGCCGCACGATGGTTTACAAGGGGATGCTGCTTCCCGAACAGGTCGGGGAGTTCTATCCCGAGCTGCACGACCCCGACATGGAGAGCGCTATAGCAATGGTACACTCCCGTTTCAGTACCAATACCTTCCCGAGCTGGGATCGCGCGCATCCTTACCGCTATCTGAGTCATAACGGCGAAATCAATACGCTCAAGGGCAACGTCAACTGGATGAAGGCCCGGGAGAAGAATGTGCAGTCGCAGGTGTTTGGTGATGCCCTTGAAGATATAAAGCCGGTTATTCTTGAGGACGGCAGCGACTCTGCCATTCTTGATAATTCATTCGAGTTTCTTGTGCTTTCAGGCCGTTCGCTTGCCCATGCAGCGATGATGTTCATTCCTGAACCATGGTCAGGAAACCAGAGCATGTCTGAAGAGAAAAAAGCATTCTACGAATACCACAGCTGCCTTATGGAGCCGTGGGACGGGCCCGCTTCGGTAACCTTTACCGACGGTGTGCAGATCGGTGCGGTACTTGATCGTAACGGACTTCGCCCGTCACGCTACTATATTACCAGGGATGACCTTGTTATCATGGCTTCCGAGGTCGGTGTGCTTGATATCGCGCCGGATCGTATTCTCAGGAAAGACCGGCTCCAGCCAGGCCGCATGTTCCTTGTTGATACCGCCCAGGGCCGCATTATTTCCGATGAAGAGATCAAGAGTACCATTGCTTCCGAGCACCCTTATGGCGAGTGGATTGAGCGGAATGTTATTGATCTTGATGCCCTTCCGGATCATCCCCAGTTGAAAAATCCCGATGAAGAGAAGTACAGTCTTACCGCCCGTCAGAAGGTGTTCGGCTATACCCAGGAGGATATCGCCCTTCAGATAAAGGCGATGAGTGAAAAAGGGGTGGAGCTTGTCGGATCAATGGGTAACGATACCCCGCTTGCAGCGCTTTCCAACAAGCCGAAGATGCTCTATGACTATTTCAAGCAGCTCTTTGCCCAGGTGACCAATCCTCCTATTGACTCGCTCAGGGAGGAGCTTATCACCTCGACGACGGTCATGCTTGGAACCGAAGGCGACCTGCTTGAGCCGACAGAGGTTAATTGCCGTCGCATAAGGCTGCCGCATCCTATCCTGACCAATCAGGCTCTCGAAAAGATCCGTGGTATTGATAAACCCGGTTTCCGTGCCATTACACTCCCTATTTTTTACAATGTAGAGCGCGGAGGAAAGGGTATAGAGGTAGCCATGCAGGATCTCTACCGTCAGGCTGAAAAGGCAGCCGGCAAGGGGGTCAATATTATTATTCTCTCCGACAAGGGTGAGATTGAACAGAACCGCGCACCGATACCGGCACTTCTTGCCGTTTCAGGTCTGCACAACTTTCTGATCAATGCCGGTATAAGAACAAATATCGGTCTGGTCCTTGAATCAGCCGAACCGAGAGCCGTTCATCATTTTGCCATGCTCGTCAGTTATGGCGCCGGTGCGATCAACCCCTATATGGCCTTTGAAACGATTCGTTCAGAGGTTTCGATGGGCCATATCAAACTTGAGGAGAAGGTTGCGGCCAAAAACTATGTCAAGGCAGCCGTCAAGGGCGTGGTGAAAACCATGGCTAAAATGGGTATCTCCACTATCCAGAGCTATCGTGGCGCCCAGATATTTGAGGCGGTTGGTCTCAATACCCAGCTTGTTGATGCCTATTTTACCCGTACACCTACCCGAATTGAGGGTATCGGGCTTGATACAGTCGCCGAAGAGGTTCGCAGCCGTCATGAAACGGTTTTTCCGCCAACCGGCAACAAGGTTGATCGTGGTCTCGAAGCCGGAGGAGAGCGGAAATGGCGTTATAACGGGGAGTATCACCTGTTCAGTCCCGAAGCGATCCATGTTCTGCAGCACTCCTGCAGGACGGGAAACTATGAGCTCTTTAAAAAATACGAAAACCTTATTGACAACCAGAGCGAGCATCTTTGCACAATCCGGAGTCTGATGGATATCCGCTTCAGCAAGCAGCCGGTGCCGCTTGATGAGGTCGAACCGGTTGAAGCCATACTTAAAAGGTTCAAGACCGGAGCCATGTCCTTCGGCTCTATCAGTCAGGAGGCTCATGAAACCCTTGCCATTGCCATGAACAGGCTGGGAGGAAGAAGCAATACCGGTGAGGGCGGAGAAGATCCTCTGCGTTTTAAAAAGGATGCAAATGGCGACTCAAGAATGTCGGCCATCAAGCAGGTAGCTTCCGGAAGGTTTGGTGTTACCAGTGAGTATCTTGCCAGTGCCAATGAGATCCAGATCAAGATGGCCCAGGGAGCAAAGCCCGGAGAGGGCGGCCAGCTTCCCGGTTCAAAAGTCTATCCCTGGGTGGCAAAGGTTCGTCACTCAACCCCCGGTGTCGGCCTTATCTCTCCGCCACCCCATCATGATATCTACTCGATCGAGGATCTTGCCCAGCTTATCCATGACCTGAAAAATGCCAATCCCGAGGCGCGTATCAATGTCAAGCTGGTTTCAACGGTAGGCGTTGGCACGATTGCTGCAGGTGTTGCAAAGGCTCATGCCGATGTGGTGCTCATCAGCGGTCACGATGGTGGAACCGGCGCTTCGCCTGTTTCCTCCATTATGCATGCCGGAATGCCCTGGGAGCTTGGCCTGGCCGAGGCACACCAGACCCTGGTGCTCAACAACCTGCGCAGCCGTATTGTTGTCGAGACAGACGGACAGCTTAAAACAGCAAGGGATATTGTTATTGCCGCCATGCTTGGAGCAGAGGAGTTCGGTTTTGCCACAACAACGCTTGTGGTGATGGGATGCATCATGATGCGCTGCTGTCAGGATGACTCCTGTCCGGTTGGTGTTGCCACCCAGAACCCTGAACTTCGCAAGCATTTCAAGGGGAAGCCGGAGCATGTTGAAAACTTTATGCGCTTCCTTGCCGAAGGGGTACGGGAGTATATGTCGCGTCTCGGAGTACGCACCCTTAATGAGCTTGTGGGACGCACCGAACTGCTCAGCATGAATAAAACGGTCGATCACTGGAAAGCACAGGGTATTGATCTGTCCAGGATGTTCTATCAGGCAGAGATTGGCGAGCATGAAACCCGATACTGCACCATCGATCAGGAGCACGGTCTTGATGAGAGTCTTGACCGGACCACCCTGCTCTCGCTTTGCGAACCGGCGATCAAAAGAAAGGAGAAGGTCTCTGCTGTGCTGCCAATCCGCAACACCAACAGGGTTGTGGGCACCATTGTCGGTTATGAAGTGACGAAAGCCTATGGCTCAAAGGGTCTTCCTGACGATACGATTCACCTGAAATTCACCGGATCCGCTGGCCAGAGTCTTGGTGCGTTTATCCCCAACGGTATAACCATTGAGCTTGAAGGCGACGCCAATGACTACGTTGGAAAGGGTCTCTCGGGCGGTCGTATTGTGGTTTATCCTTCAAAAGGATCAACGTTTGTTCCGGAAGAGAATATCATTATCGGTAATGTAGGCTTTTACGGGGCGACCTCCGGAGAGGCATTTATCCGGGGTATGGCCGGAGAGCGGTTCTGCGTTCGTAACAGCGGACTGAATGCTGTGGTTGAGGCAATCGGTGATCATGGCTGTGAATATATGACCGGCGGAGCTGTGGTTATTCTCGGAAAAACCGGACGTAACTTTGCTGCCGGAATGTCGGGCGGTCTGGCCTATGTTTATGATGCTGACGATACCTTTGCTGAAAACTGCAATCATGAGATGGTCGGACTCTCCACGGTTGATGACTTGATGGAGCTTGCGGCTCTTCAGAGCATGATTGAGAGGCATGTCGAGTACACGGGCAGCGACCTGGGTCAGTCGATTCTTGATGACTGGGAGACCAGCCGCCAGCGCTTTGTCAAAGTCATGCCGCATGATTACCTGCGGGCGATGGAGGCCATGAAAGAGGTTGAGGCGGCCGGCATTACAGGCGATGCGGCGGTTATGGCGGCATTTGAAAAAAATATTCATGATCCATCGCGCGTTTCAGGCAATTAACACTGGAAAAGGGCGGAACTTGAAAAGTTTAAACTATCGATATGGGTAAAGTTAAAGGTTTTATGGAGTACCAGAGAGCGTTGCCTGCCGACAGGGCGCCTCTGGAGAGAATAAAAGACTGGCAGGAGTTTCACAAGGAGATGCCGGACGTGGAGCTGCAGAAGCAGGGCGCACGCTGTATGGATTGCGGTACGCCATACTGTCATACCGGAATCATGCTGAGCGGGATGGCGTCAGGATGCCCCATACATAATCTTATCCCCGAGTGGAATGATTATATCTATAACGGTTTCTGGCATGATGCCTATGACCGGCTGATGAAAACCAACAACTTTCCCGAGTTTACCGGAAGAGTCTGTCCTGCTCCCTGTGAAGGCTCCTGTGTGCTTGGCCTTATCGAGCCGCCGGTAACCATCAAGAACCATGAGTATTCAATTATAGAGCATGCATTTGCCGAAGGGTGGGTAGAGCCGAAAAAAATTGCTCACAGAACCGGTAAACGGGTTGCAGTTGTCGGATCAGGTCCTGCCGGACTTGCCTGCGCTGACCAGCTCAACAAGGCAGGCCACAGCGTTACGGTTTTCGAGCGTGACGACCGGTTCGGAGGCCTTATGATGTACGGAATTCCCAATATGAAGCTCGACAAGAAGCTGGTTGTTGAGCGCCGGATTGATCTTATGAAGGCGGAGGGTATAGCATTCATGGAGAGTACCGAAGTCGGTATTGATTATCCTGCTGACAAGCTGCTTGAAGAGTTTGACTCGGTAGTACTCTGTACAGGAGCAACAAAACCCCGTGATCTGAATGCAGAGGGGCGCGAATGTACCGGTATTCATTTTGCCATGGATTTTCTTCGTTCAAGCACCAAATCCGTGCTTGACGGCAGCGCGCCAACCCTTTCGGCGACAGGCAAAAATGTTGTTGTTATCGGAGGCGGTGATACGGGTACGGACTGTGTTGCCACCTCTCTGCGTCAGGGTTGCAAGAGTGTTATTCAGCTTGAGATCATGCCGAAGCCGCCGCTTGAGCGTCAGCCGGACAATCCCTGGCCGGAGTGGCCCAAAACCTTCAAGGTGGATTACGGACAGGAGGAGGCTGCAATGGTTCAGGGTGAGGATCCGAGAAAATATGCAATAATGACCAAGAAGTTTCTCTCCGGAGATGGCGGAGCACTCAAAGCCGTTGAAGTATCCCGGGTTGAGTGGGTAAAGCAGGAGGGCCGATTTGTACCGCTGCCGGTTTCGGGAACGGAGCAGATTATTCCCGCCGAGCTGGTCCTGCTTGCAATGGGCTTTGTCGGACCTGAAGAGCACCTGCTCCAGCAGCTGCAGGTTGCGCGTGATGAGCGTACAAATATCAGGGCCAGTGAAAAAACATTTCTGACCAATCGGGAGGGGATTTTTGCGGCAGGTGATGCCCGTCGCGGTCAGAGCCTTGTAGTCTGGGCTATTTATGAAGGAAGGGCTGCTGCGCGTGCATGTGATCGTTTTCTGATGGGAACCACAAGCCTGCCGTAAACGATCGGGCGGCTTCCGGTGTTATGTGTCATTCCTCTACTGGATTTAACAAATGTTTTAACGGCTCAGCGATATGGAACAGCAAAAACTCAGGGATCTGCTTGAAACGCTTCATCGTGAACTTGAAGGGGTGGACTCTGTTGATGAGACAACACTGAACGTGCTGTCAAATCTCAGGGAGGATATAGGGAAACTTGTTGATGAAAATGGATCAATCAGGGAGTCAGAATCCCGGGCGGATCGCATGAATGAAGCCATAGAGCATTTTGAAGCCGACCATCCCAAACTGAGTATGACGATTCAGCATGTGCTTGACAGTCTGGCCCGAATGGGATTTTAAAGCACAACCTTATTAATATTCTTGACAGCGCAACTATTCCATGACCAGAGAAAAAGAACCGGATAGAGGGAGGCCGAGAGGCGGAAACGGTGAGGGTGAAGTCTTATGTTCATTCTGTGGCCGGAGTGCGCATGAGGCAAACAGCATGGTTGCCGGTCCGAGAGCATTCATCTGCGATCGCTGCATAAAAACATCCTATGAGATCCTCCGCAAGGAGCTGAGTGCCATTCAGCAGAGTGAACGGGTGGCGGAGCAGCCCTTCCAGCCCCGTCTGGTCAGCCCGAAAGCCATCATGGACTCTCTTGACAAGTATGTTGTCGGCCAGGAGATCGCCAAAAAATCGCTTTCTGTTGCGGTATACAACCACTACAAGAGGATTGAGTCACAGGAGTGGATGCATGATGAGGATGATGAGGTTGTTATCGAGAAAAGCAATATTCTGCTCATCGGGCCGACCGGTACCGGAAAAACGCTGCTTGCCCAGACGCTGGCCAACATGCTTGAAGTGCCGTTTTCAATTGTTGATGCCACTTCGCTTACCGAAGCGGGATATGTAGGTGACGATGTGGAGACCATCCTTGCCCGACTGCTTCATGCTTCGGATTTTAATCTCGAACGCGCAGAGCGGGGCATTATCTATGTGGACGAAATCGATAAAATAGCCCGTAAATCAGCCAACGTTTCCATCACCCGCGATGTTTCGGGTGAAGGGGTTCAGCAGGCACTGCTGAAGATTCTCGAAGGGGCTGTTGTGGGTGTTCCGCCAAAGGGCGGCCGTAAGCATCCTGAACAGCAGTTGATCAATATCAATACCAGGAACATCCTCTTTATCTGTGGAGGTGCGTTCGAGGGACTCGACCGGCTGATTGCCAAACGGGTCTCGAAGTCCTCAATGGGGTTTGGCTCCAAGGTCAAGAGCAAGCAGACCGGTTACGACCCGGAAATTCTCCGCTACGTCACCCAGGATGATCTGCATGAATATGGCCTGATTCCCGAATTTATCGGCCGTCTGCCGGTGATCTCAACGCTCGACCTGCTGGATGAGAAGGCGTTGCGCAACATTCTTGTCGAGCCCAAGAATGCCATTGTCAAGCAGTACAAAAAGCTCTTTGAAATGGATGGCGTTGAGCTTGAATTTACCGAAGAGGCGCTTGACAAGGTGGTCTCCATTGCCATTGAACGTGGTACCGGAGCCAGGGCCCTGCGTTCGGTGCTTGAGAACGTCATGATCGATATCATGTTCGAGCTCCCTTCGATGAAAAATACCCATAGATGTCTCATTACGGCAGAGACCATAGAGAACAAGGGCGCGCCGGAGTATTTTTCGGACGACAAAAAACAGAAGAAAATCGCATAAATTCCATACAGGGCTTTCATTCCCTTTGCAAATGACGAATGAAAGCCTATATTTACACCCTTTCAAAGAGGACGATTAGCTCAGTTGGTTAGAGCGCTACATTGACACTGTAGAGGTCAGAAGTTCGAATCTTCTATCGTCCACATCACCCCTCAAAGCCTGCAAACACGCAGGCTTTTTATGTCCGCTCTTACGTCACTGAAATACTCCCATTGTTATACGAAATATTTTACTTCTCCTGAAAAAACCTGATAACTCATTGTATAATTGAGTATTGCGCTTGTATGCGTAATGCCTGCGCTACCTCTACAATCTTTTTGTTCAGGTTTCTGGTATTTTAGGTGCCAAATAGCCCGAA
>NZ_MPJE01000006.1:0-3075 GCF_001975465.1 Chlorobium sp. KB01 | reverse complement strand
CCGTTTTTGTACTCTAACTCAAACGTTTGAATTCTCCAATTCACGCTGAACCAAAACAAAAGGTCGACCCTGACGAGCACAAGTTACTAATGAGCTTTTTTGGTGAATTTGTATCTATTCTCGATAACAAGACGATTGTTAGCCCGTCACTCCTTGAAGGTTTAGCTATTGTTGGTCTATGCGCTGTATGTCCTGAAATAACATTTTCTGACACAGTCTTTTGCCTTACCGGGCAATCTCACAAGTATACTCGGTGTGAATTTGAAGAACTAATTTCCAGTCTCGGAGGAAAGGCTGCAAATAGTGTTTCTAAGAAAGTTAACTATCTGGTCGTTGGCTCAGATGGAAATCCGTGCTGGGCATATGCCTGTTACGGGCGTAAAGTCGAGAAAGCCGTAGAACTCCGAAGGGCAGGGCACACGATAGTTATCGTTCATGAAAATGACTTTCACGATGCAGTATTAGATCAATAATTCAATGAATTGGTGTTCGGCTAACGATTCGATGCAGGTGCAGGTATGTTCAGTTAAGTCTGTAAACTGCCAAATGTCATAACTGAACTTTACCCTCAAATTTAATCCCTACGGGTAAATTCCCCGAAGCCTTGCTGAGAGCATTCTTTATTCTAAACTATTTTTCGGGATATTTTCAAAGCACTTTTTCTACCCTGAACGGCTGTTATCCTGACTCGTGAGCGATATATGAATTGTGTTGCCGGGTGATTCTTTGGCACCAACAAGATAAAAGCGTTGCACTCGTGGCTCAATGGCAGAGCAACTGACTCTTAATCAGTGTGTTGAAGGTTCGACGCTTTTGTCTGTTACACTTATCCCTTGGGAGCGCCTAGCTCCAGCCCATCCGCTGCATCCCTTTTCATCCCTGTGTGCGTTTCTGCTCATTTTGTTATCGCTATTCAACAACGTCCCCGAGTACACACGCTCCGCCAGGAACGGGGCGGCTGCTGGCGTTATCCCGACAAGTTCGCCTTCCGCTGTTCGCAGCGCTCGTTCGTGGTTTCCAAAGCGGTCAACGATTTCCGTGGATTCCGGCTGGTATTACCGGTGCAAGCGGACTCGTAAGGAGCAGAAAAAGGGGTGGCGATGCATTTCCCGGTTTCCGTGCAGGAGGCATTCGTATATGTCAGGTGAAACGGATTGTGAATCGGTGCGCACCTGAGCGTGCATAAGCAGGAGATTGAGATAACTATTTTGAAATATATCTGTACTTTATAGCTTAAAAAGTTGGCGCCGTCCACCCTGTACAGTGACTGACTAAGCGACGCTGTATTGAGGGGTTATTTTTCGTTGGAAGGAGTTGTAAAACTATGATTCAGACCAGCAAAATAAATTACCGGGGCGAGGATAGGCTGAAACTCGTGTTCGCCTATAATGATTTCATTATAAATAAGATAAGGCATATTGAAGGTGCTGTCTGGAGCAAGACACTCAGAGCATGGCATATCCCGTTCACCGAGGAAGCTTTTGGCGAATTTAAGAAGCTATTTCCTGATATAGTCCTCCCATATCCTGCAGGTTCAGCAAACATGTCAGGTACCGTAGAACTAACGAAAGCTACCAATGAACCACCGGTGCCACCACCTTTAGCAATGACACAACCTGAAGGGAAAATCGCAGCAAAAGCAGATCTGCAAAATGTAACGCAACACAACGGAATCGCTATCGAAATATCCCCGAAACAAATTACCGTTACAATGCCTAAGAATGAGACGGATATACAGTTCATTCGTACCTTCAAATATGTGAGGTGGAACAGCAATAATTTTTGCTGGGTCATACCGAACTACGGCAAAAATATTGACTTGTTAAAAAATTACTTTGGTCAGCGTATCACAAATATAAAAACCGTAATTGCGCTACCGCAAAATCCGACATTGAACTACCCAGCAAACGAAGTTATTGCCGATTTGCCGTTGTTGGACAAAGTCAACCATGATGAAATTGCCGCCTTCAAACAGTGGATGGAGCACAAGCGATACAGCGAATCTACGATAAAGACCTATACACAAGCCATTACCACTTTTTTGAGGTTTATTAAACCCAAAAGGAGTACTGAAGCGACCAATGATGATATGGTGCGGTTCGTTCAACAGTATATGCTACCGAAGAAGCTAAGCCAATCATATCAAAATCAGGCTGTTAACGCGGCAAGATTGTTTTTCAAAACAATTCAAGGTTCAAAGCTCATAACGGAACAGATCGAGCGGCCAAGACCAGAACATAAGCTGCCCAACGTGCTGAGCAAGGAGGACGTTGCAGCTATACTTCAGGCATCACAGAACCTCAAACACCGTACGATGTTGAGCTTGATTTATGCCTGTGGTCTTCGACGGGGAGAGTTGTTGAATCTCAAACCTGAGAATGTTGATGCGAAAAGGCATTTATTGATAATAGTCAATGCAAAAGGAAAAAAAGACAGAGTCATTCCCATATCGGACAAAGTGATTGTAATGTTGCGGGAATACTATAAAATATATCGCCCCAGGATTTGGTTGTTTGAGGGTCAGGAACCTGGTACACAGTACAGCGAAACCAGCTTGCAAAAAGTGTTAAAACATGCACTCGATCAGGCAAAAATCAAAAAACCAGTAACGCTTCATTGGTTGCGGCACTCTTATGCAACACATTTACTGGAAGCTGGAACTGATCTTCGATACATACAAGAGCTCTTAGGGCATAAGAGCAGTAAGACGACAGAAATCTATACCCATGTATGCGAACAGAGTTTACTAAAAATTTCCAGCCCCTTTGATAATTTGTAAGAAATATTATGCACCTCTAAGGTATATAAAGGATGCCAGAATAGCTGGCTTTATATACCTTTTGGTGGGATATGGTGCATAGATAAAGGAGTTAGGTAATATTTAAAAAATAGAATTATGAAACATTTTGTGACAAAAACAATTATCCTATTAACTCTATTGTTTTCATATAATTCTTCTTATGCCCAAACCGAATGCGGATGTGGCAAAGGAGAATTAAAATATAACCCTCATGAAAGTAAATGGGAGTATGCTTCTAAAGATGCAAAGTTAAAATATAATCCTCATGAGAGTAA
>NZ_MPJE01000079.1:0-4568 GCF_001975465.1 Chlorobium sp. KB01 | reverse complement strand
GTCTTGACCTTCTCGGAAACGACTATCCACCGCTCCTTCGATTTCGACCAGATGATGTTGAAAATCCTGTTCACGTGCGGTCGTTATCGGCTTGCATGAATAAAACAACACTCTACCCGTGATCCATTAATTGTAACAACACTTTATCGTATAAAGTGCGACCATGGCAATCGAGATCATTATAAAAACCAGCAAATATCACGCCACACGTAATCATTCAACGAGAACAGTAATTCATATCTCACTATTTTTAAAATAGTTACACAAAGAGCCCCGTATAACCGGATCTCTTCATACTCAATGAAACACCATAACCGACCCAAAACGAGACAATAAATATGAAGATGAGCCGATAGTGATACGGTTTACAGCACCTGAAGAATCAGGAAAAAGGTGAGGGGAAATATTATTCAGCAGGTTTTTTTGTAGTGAAAACAGTTGTACAGCGGGGAGATAACGACAGGAATAATAACCTTATATTTATAAATATCATGCGTTTACATGTTTTTATCACACATCGTAAACAGGATATTTCTCCGACAGGTTACCGACTGAGAGTAATGAGTAAAGAGAGGGAACGAGAGGTCTCATTTTCGTCTCACTATTGTCTCATATACTGATCAACAAGATCCGGATATGCTTAAACAGCACCTTTCCGGTTAATCAGTCACGTGAAACGGATAAAAAGCTGTCAATTATTAAACTATGCAGCTTGAAAGTGAAGTGGCTACTTCAACCGAAGAGAGAGACCGCTGCAGAGCAGCCAGGCCTCGGAGGCAATGTTGGCGGCCTTCTGGTTTATGATCCCGGCTATATCCCGAAACTGTCGGGACATGGCATTATCGGGTACAATACCCATACCGACCTCATTGGAAACAAGAATGATATCGCAGGGTGGCTTGCTGAGTACATCAAAAAAAAGCGCGATCTGCTCATCAATCGCATGTTGATCGACAAGATGATGCATAAGATTGGCCGTCCACACCGTCAGACAATCAAGCAGAACCAGATCGGTACCTGCTGACAGATTCCCGAAAGCACGCTGAGGAAAAAGCGGCTCCTCTATCGTCACAAATCTGTTGTGCCGCTCCGCCTTATGCTTGCCAATTCTAAGCTGCATCTCTTCATCAAACGGCTCAGCCGTAGCAACAAATACCCGATTCCGGTAAGCAGCTGCCAGTTTAAGAGCAAACGAACTTTTGCCACTCCTCGCGCCGCCAGTCACATAAATCACCTTTTTCATCTCTAAACTATATAGTTAACCACAGGCGAACAATAGTTCACCCTGTAGATTTATTACTGGTAATATCCACAACCCAGCTGCGATTTTGATCCTGTACCCGAACCTTGATATGGAAAGATTCATTCGGAGCATTCATGATCTTAAAGGTGCGGGTTCCGGAATCATAGCGTAACCATGAAGGCAGCGGGGAACCGTTGAGCAAGGTAACCCGCTCACCGCCAACACCCTGTGTAAGTCCGGTTTTAACCTCATCCGGAAGAGGAATGACCGCATTTGCTGTTTGACGAACCAGCTTTCCGCCAAGAAAAACATTGATCACTCCGTTAAACGGTTTCTGCGTCTCACTTCCGGGAGATGATCCGGTAACAGAAAGACTTGCCTGGCTGATATCCGAAGTCATGCCCCCTCCTGTTGTCATCGCTACGGTGCTGCTGACATCACCACTCTTCATATCAGAGAGGTTATCGAGGTTCATAACCGGGGCAAACTCGATTGAGCTGCCGACCGGAGCGACTGCCTGTGTATTGGTAACGGTTAAGGGCGCAACCGTTATTGATGCACTTGAAGCCGGAGCCGTCGTAGTTATTGGATTTGCGGGCATCAGGCTTGACACGGTTGTGCCTGCGGGCGAAGCGGGCGTTGCCGTAATAATCGGCAGAACTGTCTCTGGTGTGGTTTTACTTTCTGTTTCCGTTACGGGTGCTTCACTGATATCAGCCGTCAGACCACTCTGCTGCTGCAGGTTGTAGTTTGCTGCATCCGCTCCGCTTATGGTGCTGCCTGTCACCGTCACACTCTTTCCTGTGCCAACATTCCTGTCTGCAAAGGTACCTGCGGGCGTGCCGCCAAGCGTCACCACATCGCTGCCAAGCGGAGTTACCTTCGCTGTGCCCGTCAGTGTTGCCGTGGTCGTTGCATCATAAACCTTGTTCGATGCCGACAGGCCGCTCACCGTCAGATTTGCGCGGCTGATTTCGGCACTCAAAGCGCTCTGCTGCAGGAGGGTGTAGTTTGCTGCATCCGTTCCGCTTATGGTGCTGCCTGTCACCGTCACTACCTTTCCGGCTCCGACGTTCTTGTCTGCAAAGGTTCCTGCCGGAGTACCGCCCACCGTCACCACATCGCTGCCAAGCGGTGTCACCCTCGCTGTGCCCGTCAGTGTTGCCGTGGTCGTTGCATCATAGACCTTGTTCGATGCCGACAGGCCGCTCACCGTCAGATTCGCGCGGCTTATCGCATAGTTTTCCGTGGCTGTCGTGAAGTCACCACCCCAACTGTAGTTCGCAGAATCTGTCCCTGTTATACCGCTTGCTTTCTGCTTGTAACTGCCGACTTTTGTATTACCGCTTGTACTCAACGATGCATTTACCAATGTGCGCGTCACATCAACCACATCACCGGTGATCCTGTTATCCGTCACAGCACCATACACAAGCGAATTTCCGTAGGTCGAACTTCCGTCGCCGATCGCCGTTACCTGGAGCGACTTCTGATTGACCGTAAGCGTATTTGAGACATAGGTAATCCCGTATCCAAGCAGACTTGTCAATCCGGATGAACCAATTGTATGGTTGCCTGCTGTATATTTACCGGATGAAGAGGTGGAACCGGATACACTTAGTCCGCCTGATAACGCCTGTGCTTTGGTATCACTGTTTTGTTCTCCAGTGATGGTGTAGTCGAGAGTTGGTGCCGTACCGTAGGTAATCGTTTCATTTGCAGCCGTAACGTTGACTGTCGGCTGTTCGCGGTAGATGGCGTTCTTGCCCGCAGCGAGAACAGTCGTATAATTCGATGCCGATTCATCGCTGTTGTAGCGGAAACGCCCTGTTCCCGTTCCGATGAATGCACTCAAACCGGTACTTCCGGAGATGCTTCCGGTATAGAAGGATGCAATGCCGCCCGTTCCTAATGTTATCACCGGAGTGCCGGAAACAATGATGTTGCCTCCCGTTGAGGTCCCTGCCGCCGCCGATTTCCCGGCGTTCACCCTGATTGCTGTTGCCGAGCCATCTGTCGTGGAGAGATTGCCCGAAACCGTCAGGTCTCCGCTCAGGGTCGCAACATCAACCGTTCCTGATGCAGCAATGCCGGAAACAGTAAGTGCATTGGTATCAATGAGCGAAACAGCTCCGGCACTTGTCACAGCGACCGATGAAAAGTTATTCGACGTATTATTGAAGGTTACATTTCCACTCCCGGCGACAAACGTCACGGCTCCGGCTGTGGCTGTAACCACTCCGCTGCCACTGATGCTGCTGTTCGTGGTGGTCAGGGTTGTGCCTGCTCCTGCACCGAAAGTCGTAGATCCGCTGTAGGAGTGAACTCCTGTGGTTTTTACCGAACCTCCGTTTATAAAGAGCGATGTAGCTGCGTCACCGGTGAACGATGCCAATGGCGTGGAGTTTCCAATCGTACCGCCAAGGGTGACACTTCCGGATCCGCTGATACCGAGTGCAAATCCGCCATTGATAGTGCCACTCAGAGTAAGTGCTGTACCACTGTCTGCAGTGATACGGGCATCTTCAGCAAGAGTAACCGCTCCTGTATAGCTGTTAGTACCACCTGCATTGCGAAGTACACCGCCTGAACTGATACCTGCACCCGACAAGCGCAAAGTTTCTGCTCCTATCGTGATACTACCCGATAGTTCAAGTGCAGCTCCGCTCTCAACCGTTACTCCGCCAGTTGTGGAACCAAGTGCAGAGCTGTTTACCGCTCTCAGCACTCCAGCACTAATCGTAACTGCTCCCGTAAAATCATTTGCCCCTGATAGGGTCAGTGTGCCAGAGCCCGCCTTAGTAATACCTCCCCCTGTTCCTGACAGCACGCCGCTGTATGTTCCGGAAGTGTTGTCTGAGTCTCCTATGGTCAGTATATAGGAGCCGAGTGCGGTCGAGCCTGCGCCTGTCAGTGAATCAATAACCTTGTTTCCTCCGATCGTAAACGATCCGGCATTTGCTACTCCCGAACTTGCAGCTATCGATCCTGTTGCATCAAGCGTTAAGGTCCCGTTACTGATTGTTGTTGCTCCGGTGTAGGTATTCACTCCGGAGAGTGTTACTGTTCCGGCTCCCGATTTGGTCAGCGCTATGCCCGCACCGCCAAGCTTTGCACTGATCGTACCGCTTGAAACCGCATAACTGCTTCCGGTCAGAGTACCCGATCCTGTTATGCTTCCTTCCGTCAGTGTTACCACTCCAACTGTATCACTGTTGCTTCCAAGATCCAATACTGCACCACTTCCATTTACCGTCACATCTCCATTCAATGTATCTGCAGCATTGTCAAGTATCAGCTTGCCTGCACTCACAGTGGTCAGCCC
>NZ_MPJE01000078.1:0-6678 GCF_001975465.1 Chlorobium sp. KB01 | reverse complement strand
TTTCGCACCTGCTCCAACCGTTCACCTGAAGATAGCTGATGATCAACCGACTCTTCGGCCTCTGCAAGCAGCGTTTGCACAAACTCTCCACTCCCCAGTATCCGTTCATCACCCTTTTCCCTCAACCCCTGCTTGCGCATCGTCAGCACGTTCGACCAACCGCCATGTGATCGAACCAGACCACCCCCCGACAGTTCCTGCTCACGATCAACACCCATCTCCTCCTCAAGAAACACAACGTATGCTCTTCGTGCCTTCCCCTCCGTACTTCCGAAATAACTCAGCACATACTCCCGGTCAAACCACTCATGGTTAATCCGTTTCATCAGCACCGCATGACCGCTCCAGGGATATCGGGCAAGCTCCTCAAATGAATCGACAATGCCTGCTTTCAGTGGATTGAGATGGATATAGGCAACCAGTTTGTCAAAATATGCCTCCTCTTCACAGATAATTGATTTATAACGGTTCTGAAAAAGATGGCCTGCTCTTTTATGGCGACGGTTGTAATACTGAGCATAACCGGAAAGCAGGCGGCGCATGTAGGTTGAGAGTCCGCTCTCGCTGCTTTTGAGCAGGATGTGCAGATGGTTCGTCATCAGCGCATAGGCATAGATTGCTGTTCCGGAACCCTTCGCAAGAGTACCCATGCGACGCATAAACTCTTTACGGTCATCATCATCGGTAACTATAGCACCTCGCTCTATCCCACGGATAATTACATGATGCAATGTTCCGGGCGCATCAAGTCTCGCTCCTCTCGGCATGTATCATCCTCGCTTGTTTTGCTGACAGAATATGATTCGTAAGTAATATAAAAAAGATACACCAACTTCTTCTCTTATTAAACAACGTCCCAAAGTCTCACTCATCCTTGCGCATAACGCTCCCCTGCTCCTGCAGGTAGAGGGTGTTGAGAAAGGGTGAATAGAGTTTTTTCAACGCCTCGCTTTTTTCCTTTTGCAGCTTTTCATCCTGTCGGGAAACCTTGTCGATAAAGTTGTCAACACTCAACTGCTTTTCATCGAGGCTCTCAAGCAGCTTGCTGCCAAACTCGGTCTGAAGAAGAGCCTCTTTGCTCAGTTCGATTTTTTCGCCCTTCTCGGTTTCAAGTTCGTACTGCGCTGTTTCATCGTTCAGTGAGTCGATGTCAGCGGGAAGGATGTGATCGCTTTTTTTGCGAAGCCTGAACTTGCCAAGTTTGTCGTACCACTCATCGGGGTGCATTTTGGTAGGAATCACCAGAGAGCGAATAAAAAGATAGCCGAGATATTTGAACCCTTCGGCAAATGTGGTGATACGGGTTTTGTCGCTGTGCAGTTCAAGCCTGAGTTCGGCAAGAACGCTTTCGGAGAGTTTGAGCGCGGCTTCGGCTTTGGGCCGGGTTTTGCAGAGCACCAGATAGTCGTCGGCAAACCGAACCAGTTTGAAACCCTCCTTTTCCATAGCCTCATCAAAACGGTCAAGAAATAGATTTGCAAGTGCCGGAGCAATCGGGCATCCCTGGGGAAGGCCGATGGTGTTGCGAAAAGGAGGGTTGACTCCGTCAACAATTTCGGCGGTGAGCCATCGGTGAAGCAGGGCAATCAGCTCCTTGTCATCAACAATTTCAACAAGCCGCTGAAAGAGCAGGTCGTGGCGAACATTGTCGAAAAAGTTCCGGATATCGGCATCAAGCACCCACTGATACCCTTCGCGATGCAAACGGTCAATCTCCTTTGCCGCCCCTTGACGTGATATGCCGGGCCGGTAGGCAAAGGTACAGTTGCCAAGTTCGGCTTCGATGATCGGAGAGAGCACAATGGCTGCGGCGGTCTGGGCAACCCTGTCCATCACACCCGGAATCAGAAGCACCCTCTCCTTGCCGTCCGGTTTCAGCAGCACGAGTTTCAGGAGCGGACCCGGATTATAGGTTCCCGCAAGAAGGGCGTGCGAGAGTGCCTGCAAATTCTCCTCAAGTCGCAGGGAGTAGTCCTGGATGGAGTTGTTATCCCATCCGGGACGCCCATCGTTTGAAGCTACCTTGTACCACGCCTGAAAGATGGTTTCAGGCATTGCCATCTGATTGTATAGCCATCCCATAGTGCTATCGGCTGAATGGTGAATGCAAAAACAGTGACACGTTTCGGAAAAGGAGTGGCGAACCACAAAAATCACGCGACTCAACTTCAGGAAAGAAACCTGTAAGTCAGGAAATAATAAAGGGACTTGCGATTTCAAAAGGACGGTTGCCGTCAACATCAACCTGTTCAACACAACTGTGGCAAAGTTGATAGTAACGAATGCTGTCGAGAGGATGTTTCGGGTCCATAAGCTTCTGCAGCCGATTACGAAGAGAACAATAATCTTCATCCGAAAGAAAGCACTCAAACACACTGTACTGCACGGCTATTCCAAACAAGAAAAATCGGGTGGTGGGAAATTTGCCGGTTTGAACTCAAACACACTGTACTGCACGGCTATTCCAAACCCTTCAAGAACCTTGTGGATTTTCGTTCTCCTCCGGTCGTTTTCTATGTCGTAGGTAACAAGAATAAACTGCATGACTGTAAAAGAATATTTTACGTAAAATAACACTTTACATACAGCTTTCTATTGTTACCTCTGTTCCGGTCACTCTCATGGTGAGATCCCTCTCTTCGTTCGGGATGACAATGGGAAGAATCGGGATGCATTTTTTTTTGATTGTTCAATCTGCTCATCGTATATTTGCGATAAACTAAGACAAAAGTGTTAAATTATCGTGAGCAGTTCGAGTACCGCCTAACGAAGTAATCGAATTGTGGAACAAATTTATAAAGGCGCCCCTATGCAGAGAACGTTGTTGACGGTTGACTACAGCAATGAGGAGGAGGTTATTGCCTCGATTGCCAAGGCGATCGGCCACCCGGTGCGGGTAAAGATACTCCGGTTGCTTGCCAGCCAGACCTGCTGTTTTACGGGCGAACTGACCGAACTGATTCCCATGGCGCAGTCAACCATCTCCCAGCACCTCAAGGCTTTGCTCAATGCGGGTCTTATCACAGGGGAGATCAACCCGCCGAAGGTCCGGTATTGCATAGACCGGGAGAACTGGCAGAAGGCTCAAGCTCTTTTCGGGCAGTTTTTCATTGCTGACAGGGAGTATAACTGCGATTGCGGCTGACAGTTTATGGGCACCTCTATTTATTTGTTCCGAAACCCGATTACTGCGTTGGGTGGTGCTCGAAATCCTCATGTACAACCTATACACTCCGGTTTCTGTGCTCCATCCGCCTTGTCCCCGGGCTTCTCACAACAATAAATAGAAGCACCCTTATTTAACGTTCATTTACGATAAACACCTAAAAAAAAGAGAACCATGAAAAGAGTAAAAATACTTGGCAGCGACTGTGCGAGCTGCAATCAGCTTGTCGATATCGTAAAGGCCGTTATTGCCGCAGAGGGCATTGAGGCATCGGTTGAAAAGGTTGAGGATCTTCAGCAGATCATGGCATACAGCGTTATCTCGACCCCTGCGCTTGTGGTTGACGAAGTGGTGGTCTGCAAAGGGCGGATACCTTCACGCGAAGAGATAAAGGAGATGCTCAACGCCAAACCGAAAGGGTGCTGCTGCGGGACCCACGGCAGTCATGACAAGAAGAGCGGCGGCTGCTGTTAACCGACTGAGTTGGTAAACCCGAATCATGAATACGTATGCAAAGCCCTGAACAACAACTCCGCAAGGCGGACGGCAGAGAGAGCCTGAAATGGATCTCTGCCGTTCTGGCGGCTTCACTCCTCTGGATGGCGCTCTACAGTAACCTGGAGTGGTTTGCCGCGCTCTCTCTTCAGGTTGCAGGGATCACCAGGGCGAACCGTTTCAGAGAGGCGCTCTTCTTTTTCATCTATGAGGTACCGAAGGTGCTGCTTCTGCTGACGGCTGTGGTGTTTGTGATGGGAGTTGTACACACCTTTATCTCTGCGGAGCGGACGAGGGCACTGCTTTCGGGTAAGCGTACCGGGGTCGGAAACATCATGGCCGCAGCACTCGGCATTGTAACTCCCTTCTGCTCCTGCTCGGCAGTTCCGCTCTTTATCGGCTTTCTTCAGGCGGGTGTGCCGCTCGGCGTAACCTTCTCGTTCCTGATTTCGGCGCCGATGATCAATGAGGTAGCCCTGGCGCTCCTCTTCGGCATGTTCGGCTGGAAGGTGGCCCTGCTCTACTCCGGTATGGGTCTTGCTGTTGCCATCATTGCAGGCATAGTGATAGGCAAATTGAAAATGGAGCGTTTTCTGGAGGAGTGGGTGCAGAAACTTCAGGAGAAGAGTGTTTCCCCGGAGATGGAAGTTGAAGTGATGAGCACCCCCTTTCGTATCCAGGAGGGAGTGCGCCACGTTCGGGAGATAGTGGGCAAGGTGTGGCTCTATATTGTGCTCGGTGTCGGACTCGGAGCGGGCATTCACGGCTATGTTCCCGAGAACTTTATGGCCGCACTGATGGGTAAAAGCGTCTGGTGGTCGGTTCCCGTTGCCGTACTCATCGGAGTGCCGATGTACTCCAATGCTGCGGGTATTCTCCCTGTTGTGCAGGCGCTGCTCGGAAAGGGTGCCGCACTCGGCACGGTGATGGCCTTCATGATGAGCGTCATCGCCCTGTCGGCTCCCGAAATGATCATTCTGCGCAAGGTGCTGAAACCTCAACTGATTGCGGTGTTCGCCGGGGTTGTTGCGGCGGGGATTGTGGGGGTGGGGTATGTGTTTAATCTCGTTCTTTAATTGGCTGACCTCTATAAATTTGTTGCACGATTCGATTACTTCGTTGAGCGGTGCTCGAAATCCTCATGTACAACCTGTACACTCCGGTTTCTGCGCTCCGTTCGCCTCGTACTCAAACCGCTCACGACAATTTATAGAGGTCACTTTTTAAACAAGATAGTATTGCGAAACCCGATTACTGCGTTGGGCGGTGCTTTGAAAAGAGATCAAGGACTTCAGGGACAGCAGGGACTGCACGGACGAAGAGAAATATCATCATTGACGGGCGATCACGCAGGATCGCCCCTACACAATTTCGTGTGATTTCGTCTGTTTCGTGGTTCAAAAATCTTAAAACCGCTCACGACAATTTATAGCGCTTCCTTTATTGTTCGTTTTTCTTAACAATTGTTACTACTAACCATGAAAAAATCAGTTCTCATTCTCTGTACCGGAAACTCCTGCCGCAGCCAGATGGCTGAGGGGTTTCTCCGTTCGTTCGACACCAGTCTTGAGGTCTTTTCCGCAGGCACCAAACCGGCTGATGCCGTGCATCCGATGGCGATAAAAGTGATGCGTGAAGAGTGGGTCGATATCAGTACACACAAGCCGATAAATGTTGATGAGTTTCTTGAAAAAACTTTCGACTATGTCATTTCGGTCTGCGACGGTGCCAGGGAGTCCTGCCCGACATTCATTGGTGATGTGACACACCGTCTGCACATCGGGTTCGAAGACCCCGCTGAGGCAACCGGCACAAAAGAGGAGATACTTGCCGTTTTCCGCCGCGTCCGTGACGAGATCAACGTGCGCTTCAGACAGTTCTATAACGAGAATTTAAGCGTCAAATAACCATGGCTATTGCAGCAAAACAGCTCTCGTTTCTCGACCGATTTCTGACGCTCTGGATCTTTCTGGCCATGGGTGCCGGGGTGCTCTCAGGATGGCTCTGGCCCTCCATTCCCGGCTTCTGGAACCTCTTTCAGCCCGGCACAACCAACATGCTGATCGCCGCAGGGCTCATCGTCATGATGTACCCACCCCTTGCAAAGGTCAAGTATGAGGAGCTTGGTGACGTCTTCCGCAACACAAAAGTACTGGCCCTTTCGCTCGTGCAGAACTGGATAATCGGCCCGATTCTGATGTTTGTGCTTGCCGTGCTCCTGCTTTCGGATATGCCGCACTACATGGCCGGACTTATCATGATCGGACTTGCCCGCTGCATCGCGATGGTCATTGTCTGGAATGAACTTGCAAAGGGTGATACAGAGTATGCCGCCGGTCTGGTCGCATTCAACTCGATCTTCCAGGTGCTCTTTTTCCCGCTCTATGCCTGGATATTTTTGACCCTGCTTCCGAAGTGGCTTGGCATCACCTCCTTTGCCGTGGATATCTCAATCAGTGAGATTGCCGTGTCGGTCTTTATCTATCTCGGCATTCCCTTTATTGCCGGATTCCTCACCCGCTTTACGCTGATGCGTCTGAAAGGCAAGGAGTGGTATGAGGCGGAATTCATCCCGCGCATCAGCCCGCTCACGCTTGTTGCGCTGCTCTTCACCATTGTTGTAATGTTTTCACTCAAGGGGGAGTACATCGTTAAAATACCGATGGATGTGGTGCGTATCGCCATACCGCTCCTGATCTACTTCGTGATCATGTTCCTGCTCTCGTTCTACATGGGACGGAAGTTTGGTGCGGGCTACCCGAAAACCGCAACACTCGCTTTTACTGCTGCAAGCAACAACTTCGAACTTGCCATAGCGGTTGCCGTAGCGGTGTTCGGCATTAATTCCGGTGAAGCATTTGCCGCTGTGATCGGGCCTCTGGTGGAGGTTCCGGCACTGATTGCGCTGGTTAATGTGTCGCTGTGGTTTAAAGGGAAATATTTTGGTGCAGCACTATAAAGGGCACCTCTATTTATTTATTACGAAACCCGATTACTGCGTTGGGTGGTGCTCGAAA
>NZ_MPJE01000077.1:0-76289 GCF_001975465.1 Chlorobium sp. KB01 | reverse complement strand
CTGCGGTCACGTACCCAATGGCAGTTTGACAGCAACTTCGATTTGTTCAGTAACCCCTAAATAGTGATACTTATCCGTTAACGTGCGCGCCTTATCCGACTTTTAGGTTACAAAATAAAATAACACACACCACCACCCGCAGAAGCCAGAAACAGAAAACGCACCCCGGTGCGTTTTCTGTTATAATCTCTTCGTTTTAATACCCCAGATTTCGTTTGTTTCTGAAAAAATTCAGGGCAAGTCCCACCATAATCATATTACCCACAAGCGAAGAACCGCCGTAGGAGACAAAAGGCAGAGGAACACCGATGACCGGTATAAGACCGATGGTCATGCCGATATTGATGACAACATGGATAAACAACAATGAAACAAAACCGGCAAGCGTCAGTTCGACAAACCTGTTTTTAATTGAGAAGATTGCCCAGATCAATCTGAGAATAAGTACAAGATAACAGGCAATCAAAAGCGCTGCACCAAGAAATCCCAACTCTTCAGCAATAACACAAAAAATAAAATCTGTCCATTGGGCAGGAATGAAACGGAGCTGTGTCTGTGTTCCATGCAGAAAGCCTTTACCTAAAAGTCCACCCGAACTTATTGCTATTTTTGCCTGAAGAACATTGTATCCGGCTCCCTGGGGATCAGACATGGGATCAAGAAAAGTCTGAATCCTTTTCATCTGATGCGGCTTCAGTATTTCGGCTGCAAACCGGTTGGTAAATATTCCGGCAACAAGACCTGATACAAGAACAAACAACTGATGCATCTGATATTTCTTCCTGACATAAACCAGCAGACCAAAGAGCAAAAGAAAAAGAACAATAACAGCATAGATATTGATAAAACCGGTCAGCATAAGCAGAACAGGAAAAACAAGCAGCATGAGAATATAGATATCAAAGCCGGCCATTATAATCATCGGTGCAATAAAAGAGAGGCAGGTAAGCGTAGTCCCCATATCGGGCTGCATCATGATAAGCAGGGCAGGAAGGAGCGGAATGCCAAGTGCAATCATGAGATGGGGTATGGAGAGAATATCGGTATCATCATCGGAAAGAAATCGTGACAAGGCAAGAATAGTCGCCATTTTGGCTATTTCAGAGGGCTGAAAGCTGAAAAATCCGATTCTCACCCAACTGGTCTGCCCTGCAATTTTTTTTCCGAAAATCAGCACCACCACCAGAAGGAGAATGCCGATCATGTAAAAAAGATAGGAGTTATCCCTTATAACACGCACATCATTATAGTAGACAAAGGCCAGTGCAGCAACACCGATAATGCCCCATACAAACTGCCGGTAAAAGAGTGTCGGATCACCGCTGCCATGTGTTGCACTGAAAACCGCCATCAAGCCGAGAACAATCAGTCCGGCCATGGGAAGCAAAAGCCATTTATCAAGCTCGCTTTGTTTTTGCATCGATCAGTTGTATTGCCCTGTTTGCATTATCTTCAGATACTATAATTTAGTATAGTATTGTGTAAAGCGATTGAACACTTCATAAAAAAACATGACTGCCACAAAGTTTTCCTGCGGTTTCGCCATTATCATCGGTCCGCCCAATGCCGGCAAATCCACCCTGCTCAACGAATTGCTCGACTATAAACTCTCTATTGTAACACCAAAGCCGCAAACAACAAGAAAGAAAATCACCGGTATCTATCACAACGACAAGTGCCAGATTATCTTTCTTGATACACCGGGAATCATGAAGCCGCAGCAGAAACTGCACGAGTCCATGCTCGCTGTCATCCGCGAAACCCTCAAAGATGCCGACATCGTGATCGCCCTTCTTCCCTACTCCGGCAAAAAGGAGTTTTTTGACCGGGAGTTCGCTGAAGAGCTCTTCAGCAGCTGGCTGAAGCCTTCGGGAAAAAAGATTATTGCCGTCCTCAATAAAAGTGACCTTGTCACCGAGGAGCGACAACTTGAAGCTGAAGCCTTTGTTCGAAATACCTGGAATCCGGCAGCCGTCCTCTCGGTTTCAGCCCTGAAAGGGAGTAACCTCCCCGCCCTGATTGAAACAATTCAGCCATATCTCCCGCTTAACTACCCGCTCTATCCGGAAGATACGCTCAGCACCGCCCCGGAACGGTTTTTTGTAAGTGAAATCATCCGTGAAAAAATATTTCTGCTCTATGGCCGTGAGGTTCCCTACTCCACCGAGGTTGTTATTGATGAGTTCCGCGAGCAGCATGAAAATGATCCGTCAAGAAAGGATCTGATCCGATGTTCGGTTATCGTTGAGCGTGAGACCCAGAAACAGATCCTGATCGGCAGCAAGGGGGCTGCGCTGAAAAAACTCGGTCAGACCGCAAGAAAGGATATCGAGGAGCTGCTCGGAAGGCCGGTCTTCCTTGAACTCTTCATCAAAGTCCGCCCGGACTGGCGAAAGAATCAGAACTACCTGAAAAGCTATGGATATTAATAGATTTCGTGCCACTGCTTGAGCAATACACGTTACATATTATAAATTTTTCCCGTATCCATTCATCAAGGAGGTACCCCTGTGATTACCGATACAGAGATAAAGCAAAAAGGCATTCATATCCTTTCTCAGTGCCTTGGCGATGTTGGGGCTGAAAGATTTATTGCTCTCATTCAAAGGGAACGCTTTGATTACACCCAGTGGAGGCAAGAGTTGGATGAGGAATTGACTATCGAAGAAATCAGCCGCAACGCAATGTTGCTCCGACAGCAGAATAAGGATTGATCTCATGATTGACGGGGCTATCTCTCGAATTCAAGCCTGAGCCCGGCCGAAGATTGAACATCTAAACGCTCATAACAATTAATAGTGTTGCAGAAATGAGAAAAGCCCCGACTTGCGAGGCTTTTCTCATTTGTACTGTGTAATCAGCAGTGAACCTTAGTTCTCTGCCGGTTTTGGTTCTGCGGCTTTTTTGTCAGCCGATTTGATCGGGGGTTCAAGCTCGGCAGTTGCCGCCTCGATCTCCTTTTTCTCATTCGGATGAGCCAGCAGGTAGGCCTCAATCTCTTCCTTGCTCTTGTCCTTGAAATACTCAAGAGCTGAAAGAATGATGCGCTTGTTCTCCTTGTCAAACTCAATGACCCGAAGCGGCAGTCCATCACCAATCTTGAATGAAGAGTGAATATCCTTCACGCCGCCCTGAAGAAGGTGTGATACCGGAACAAATCCGTCCACATCACCAGGGAGGATGACGATAACGCCCTTCTCAATGATCTGTGAAATCTCACCGGAGGTTTCGGCTCCGACAGCATACTTCTGTTCGAATTCGTCCCACGGATCCTGATTGATCTGCTTGTGACCGAGAGCAATACGGCGTGCGTGTACGTCAAACTTGAGCACCTTGACCTCAAGCTCCTGGTTCTTCTTGACCAGCTCGCTTGGATGGCGGATCTTCTTGGTCCAGGAGAGGTCGGAAATGTGAACCAGACCGTCTACACCGGGTTCAAGCTCGACAAAGACACCGAAATCGGTGATATTGCTGACTGTTCCCTTATGCAGGGAGTTCTCGATATACTTCTCGGAAAGCGCAATCCATGGATCTTCGTTGACACGCTTCATGGAGAGCGAAAGCTTGGTATGATCCTTGTCGATATTGAGGATCACACACTCCACTTCCTGACCAAGGGTGACAAACTGACCCGGATGCTTGATGTGCTGTGTCCAGCTCATCTCGGAGATGTGAACAAGACCTTCGATACCCTTCTCTATTTCGACAAAAGCGCCGTAATCGGTAATGGATACAACACGACCCTGTGCTTTTGAACCGACAGGATATTTGAGTTCGATATTTTCCCACGGATGTGACTCAAGCTGCTTCATGCCGAGAGAGACTCTCTTGGTGTTCTCGTCAAAGCCGACAACAACAACCTTGATCGGCTGATCAAGATCAACAACCTCTGAAGGATGATTGATTCTGCCCCAGGTGATGTCGGTGATGTGCACCAGACCGTCAAGACCGCCGAGATCGACGAAGATACCGAAGTCGGTAATGTTCTTGACTGTACCCTCAAGCACCATACCCACCTTGATATTGGCAAGCATCTCTTCACGACGTGCAGCGTACTCCTCTTCGAGGATAACTTTATGACTGACAACAATATTCTGTGTAACAGGATTGATCTTGACAACCCTGAAGTCCATGGTCTGACCGACAAGCGCATCAAAGTCACGAACCGGCTTGACATCGATCTGCGAACCGGGAAGGAAGGCCTCAACACCGGAGAGAGAGACGGTCATACCGCCCTTGACGCGGTTGATGATCTTTCCGTTGATGATGGTATCATTTTCAATTGAATCATAGATCTTGTCCCAGATTCTCAGGACGTCAGCTTTCTTCTTTGAAAGAATGAGCTGTCCCATCTTGTCCTCAATGTTCTCAAGGTACACTTCAACATCATCGCCTACCTTGACCTCATCGTCATCGCGGAACTCAAGCAGGGATACGATGCCTTCCGACTTGAAGCCGACATCAATCGTGACATCCTTGTTGGATATCGAAACGATTCTTCCCTTTACAATCTCGTCTTCGGTAATTTCATTGAGCGTGCTCGAATAGAGCTGCTCCATCTGTGCAAGTTCAGCGGCTTCGTAGTGTGCAAAAACCTTGATTTTTTTCCTTGCGGGTCTTTCCTTGACCTTTTTGTCCTGTGATGTAAATGCTTCTGCCATTAATTTTTTCCTTCCTCTCTTTGAATTAGCCAGCTTGCCGCGAGAGATTACAGCATGTGGTTTTATGGTTGATGAAAAATAACGTCACTTCGTCCCGGCAGCAAGAGCAAGCGTGTATACTCTCTCTACCTGACTCTCTATAGTTAAATCCGATGTATCAATTTCAACAGCATCAGGATGTTTTTTCAGCGGAGCGTGCTCCCGCAGGGTATCTTCCTCATCACGCTGCTTTATTTCATCCTCAAGCAGATCAAGATCCGGCAGTTCCGCGCCTTCCGGAGACTTCAGAAGCAGTTCGGCATACCGCCGCTTCGCCCGTTCGCGGGCATCAGCAACAAGAAATATTTTCAGTTCAGCATCGGGAAACACAACCGTTCCGATGTCGCGACCATCCATGACCACTGCGCGCTGTCGGCCAAGATCCTGCTGCATCCGGCGGAGCCGGTCACGAACAGGTTTGAGTGAACTGATAAAACTCACCTCACGGCTCACCCGGTTATCGCGGATCTCGGCAGTAACATCACTGCCGTCAAGAATGACACGGTCGCCCCTGAACTCTATGGAAATCGTATCAAGCAAACCCGAAACGCTCCCGGGAGAGCGTCGCAATCCCTCAAGAACACCCTCTCTGAGTGCCTTGAAGGTTACTGCCCGGTACATTGCACCGGTATCGATATAGGTGTATCCGAGCTTCTCTGCTACCTTTCTGGCTGTCGTACTTTTTCCGGATGCAGCCGGCCCGTCTATGGCGATAATGATACGCTTTTTCCCGATTTCCTGTTTCACTGTAAAATTCCAATTTGGCCTGTCATTTTATAAAATATATTTGCTTTTTCCAAACTTAATGGTTACATGTTAAAGCCATGCGCATAATGCAATGGTCTCTCTATTCAATAAACCTATTCTGTTATGTCACTTCGCTGCGGCATTGTAGGACTGCCAAATGTCGGAAAGTCTACGCTTTTCAACGCCATCACGGCCAAACAGGCTGAAGCCGCCAACTACCCGTTCTGTACCATTGAGCCCAATGTAGGAACAGTCCTTGTTCCGGACGAGCGGATGCAGTTGATCGCCAATGTGGTTAAAACCCCGACACTGGTGCCGACCACGCTTGAAATCGTCGACATTGCCGGACTGGTAAAAGGTGCAAGCAACGGCGAGGGACTCGGCAACCAGTTCCTCTCTCATATCAGGGAGGTTGATGCCATTGTGCATGTCGTACGCTGTTTTGATGACGAGAACATTATCCATGTTGAAGGCAGGATTGACCCGGCAGATGACATCATTACCATTGAAACGGAGCTGATGCTGGCCGATCTTGACAGTATGGAACGCAGAATCGAGCGACTGCGGAAAAACGCCAAAAAGGAGAAGGAGCTGCTCCTGCAGGTTGACCTGGCTGAAAAGATCATCAGCGGCCTCAGTGAAGGCATTCCTGCCCGCAAGCTGATTGAAACGGATGAAGAGAAGGAGATGGCCAAACAGTTCTTCCTGCTCTCGACCAAGCCGATCCTTTTTGCCGCCAATGTAGCCGAAAATGATATTGTTGACGGAAACGCCTATACAAGGAAAGTTGCCGAGATTGCCGCGGCATCGGGCTCGAAAATGCTCATTATCAGCGCAAGGACAGAAGCCGATATTGCCGAACTCCCCGAAGAGGATCGCCCGGAATTTCTTGAAAGCCTCGGACTGAAGATGTCGGGTCTCGACCGCCTGATCCAGACCGCCTATGACCTGCTCGGCCTGCAAACCTATTTTACCGCAGGTGTCAAGGAGGTTCATGCCTGGACCATCCGCAAGGGTGCCGCCGCGCCGGAAGCGGCTGCTGCCATTCATTCGGATTTTGAAAAGGGGTTCATCCGTGCCGAAGTGATGTTCTACCATGACCTGATTGAACTCGGCTCGGAGCAGAAGGTCAAGGAGGCCGGCAAGCTCCGTTCGGAAGGAAAGGAGTATATTGTGAAGGACGGGGATGTGATAGTCTTCCGATTCAATGTTTGAAGAATAGGACCTATGGAACCTATAGGAGTTATGGGTCCCATAAAGATTAAAAGATCACTTTTTACGGCGCACTATATCGTTTAAACCATGCTGCACCATAAAGTCACCCCTGAAAGTCCGATAGGCATTTTTGACTCCGGTATCGGAGGGCTGACCGTGGTCAAGGCGATCCGGGCGGCTCTCCCCGCCGAGCGGCTGATCTACTTCGGCGATACAGCTCGCGTTCCCTACGGACCGAAATCCCAGATTACCATCCGCAAGTACGCCGCTGACGATACCGCCATACTCATGCGCTATCAGCCCAAACTGATTATTGTTGCCTGCAATACCGTTTCCGCCCTTGCTCTTGACGTGGTTGAAAAATCGTGCAGCGGCATCCCGGTTATCGGCGTCCTGAAAGCCGGTGCTGAACTGGCTGTACAGGTGACCGGAAACAACCGCATCGGGGTTATAGGAACCCAGGCGACGGTCTGCTCGAACGCCTATGCACGGGAGATCAATCTGCTGAATGAGGAAGCAGGGGTTATATCAAAAGCCTGTCCGCTCTTTGTTCCGCTCGCCGAAGAGGGCTTTATTGACCACCCTGCCACAAAACTCATTGCCGGGGAGTATCTGGCAGAGATCCGCAAGCATGATATCGATACTCTTGTACTCGGCTGCACGCACTACCCGATCCTTAAGCGGGTGATTGCTGACATCGTCGGACCCGGCATCCGCATAATCGACTCGGCAGAAGCGGTTGCCCTCAAAACAAAAGAGCTTCTCACCGAGTCCGCTCTGCTCAACCCTGCTGCAACCCCGTCAGTTCCTCACCTGCTGGTGAGCGATCTGCCTCAGAAATTCAGCCAGCTCTACCAGCTTTTTATGGGTTCGGAGCTGCCGGACGTCGAACTGGTGGAGGTATAATGGGCACCTCTATTTATTTGTTCCGAAACCCGATTACTGCGTTGGGTGGTGCTCGAAATACTCATGTACAACCTGTACACTCCGGTTTCTGTGCTCCATCCGCCTTGTTCCCGGGCTTCTCACGACAATAAATAGAGGTGCCCTAATACCGGAAATAGCCACTCCCCTCTTTTTCACCTTTGCCTTTTGCCGTCACAGTTGTTACTTTTGACTTTTCCTATTGACCTTAATCTCTACAGCGTGAAAGTAAACCTCGACCGTACTTCATCAGGTTTCTGCATAGGAGTGCAGGGCACCATCCATGTCGCTGAAGAAAAACTCCAGGACCCCCAGGGATTATTCTCGCTCGGCGATGTCGTCCACAATGAGGCCGAGGTAAAACGGCTGGAAGCGCTCGGACTTGTCACGATTGATGAAGCCGCATTCAGGGAGCTTAAAAACGCCAAAGTCCTCATCAGGGCTCACGGGGAGCCCCCATCGACCTACAAAATTGCCGAAGCGAACAATCTTGAAGTTACCGATACCACCTGCCCTGTCGTCTCCCGGCTTCAGCGAACAACCAGAGCGCTGCATGAACTGGGCTACCAGATCATCATTTACGGCAAGCCGACCCATCCTGAAGTTATCGGCATCAACGGTCAGTGTGCCAACAGCGCCATTATCATCAAGCATGCCGACCTCAGTGACCCGGAAGAGATAAAGGCTCTTGACGCAGCAAAAAAAACCGCGCTCATCAGCCAGACCACGATGGATGTTCCGGGATTTTATGAACTCAAGCGGAATCTTGAAGCACGATTCTCTCCCGGCGCACCCTCTGAGTGGATAGCAATACGCGACATTGATATTACGGCCGAAATGACCGGTGTCCGCTCCATGCCCTGCCATATCTTCAAGGATACCATCTGCCGCCAGGTATCAAGCCGCAACCGGAAGCTGCACGATTTTGCACTTGCCAATGAGGTGATCATCTTTGTGGCCGGCAAAAAAAGTTCAAACGGCCAGGTGCTTTACAATATCTGCAGGGATGCTAATCCCCGGAGCTACTTCATCGAGGATGTCGAGGAGATTCAACCTGAGTGGTTCCTCTCCCTTAACGACAGCAGTGTTGCCAGTGCCGGTATCTGCGGCGCAACCTCAACACCGATGTGGCTCCTTGAAAAGGTGGCAAACTATATCGAAAGCAACTTCTCCTGAAGATACCGACATGAATGAACTCTCTCTGACCATCAACGGACGGCCTGTTACGGTGGCTCCCGGCGCAACAATTCTTGACGCCGCCACAGCTGCAGGAATCGAAATCCCGACACTCTGTTTCAACAAGTCGCTTGATGCAACCGGTTCATGCTGGATGTGCATTGTTGAACTCAAGGGGAAAAACCGTTTTGTGCCTGCCTGCGACACACTGGTGATTGAGGGAATGGTGGTTGAAACTGAAAACGAGGCGCTCAGCTTAATGAGGCGGCAGTCGATTGAACGCATCATTGAACAGCACAGCGGAGACTGCATGGGCCCCTGCGAGCTGACCTGTCCTGCCGGATGCGATATCCCCGACTTTATTGATGCCATTGCCCGCCATGATGAGCGGGAGGCCATAAAAATCATCAAGGAGAGTATCCCCCTCGCCGGAATTCTCGGCCGGATCTGCCCTGCACCATGTGAGGATGAGTGCAGAAGACACGGTATCGACAACCCCGTTTCGATCTGCGCACTGAAGCGCTATGCCGCTGACTGTGATGCAGAGGCGAGTGAGCGATATCTGCCTGAACTCCCGGAAAACAGCGGCAAAAAGGTTGCCATAGTCGGCAGCGGACCGGCCGGTCTTACCGCTGCGTTCTTTCTTCGCCGCAAGGGCCACGCTGTAACTGTTCTTGAATCCGGAACAGAGGCCGGAGGTATGATGCGCTACGGTATCCCCCGCTTCCGGCTGCCCGAATCGGTCATCGAAAGTGACCTTGCAACCCTGCGGGATATGGGTATCGAGTTCCGTTTCAACTCCGAATTCGGCACAGCGGTCACACTGAACGCCGTAAAGAGTGAGTTTGACGCCCTCTTTCTTGCCGTCGGTGCACAGAAAGCTTCAACCATGAACATTCCCGGTGAAGATACTCCAGGAGTCGTGAGCGGTATCTCTTTTTTGCGTAAATCTGCTTTTGCTCCTCAAATGCTACCCGGAGCACGCGTGGTAGTGACCGGTGGCGGCAATACGGCCATTGACGCGGCAAGAACAGCCATACGGCTCGGAGCATCCGGCGTCACGATACTCTACCGTCGAACCATCAAGGATATGCCTGCCAACCGTGCCGAAATAGAGGAGGCTCTTGCCGAAGGAGTCACCATTGTCGAACGGGTCGCACCGACAAGCATCCGCTCACTCAATGACATGCTTGAAATAACCGCCATCAAAATGGAGCAGGGAGAGCCCGATGAGAGCGGACGGAGAAGACCGGTGCCGGTTCCGGGCTCGGAATTCACGGTTAAGGCCGATACCATCATCTCCGCCATCGGCCAGAAGGTAGATTCAGCAGCCGCCGGAGCGGCAGCGATAGAGAGCGGAAGTGGCGGAGAACTGCTGGTAGATCCCGAAATCCTCCAGAGTGAAACCCCCTGGATTTTTGCCGGTGGTGACTGCGTGAGCGGAGCTGACCTTGCAATCCAGGCCGTAGCCCAGGGAAAACGGGCTGCTCACGCTATTGATCTCTTCCTCAGCGGCAAAGCTGTTGTGGCAGAAAAACCCGCTTTCAACTCCTCCTTTGGAGCACGCGATGAAGCACCGGAAGCATTCTACCAGAAGAAATCTCCTGCCGGGAGAGTGCCGGTTCCGGAGCTGACCCCCGAAGTGCGCACAACATGTTTTGATGAAGTTGTAACCGGCTATACCGCTGAATCTGCCCGGGAAGAGGCTGAGCGCTGCCTCCAGTGCCGCTGCAACGCCATTGCTGATTGCCGCCTGCGCGAACTCGCCTCCCGCTACCTCCCCTCCCGGATAACCGTGCAGCACGACCATCCCGGATTCTACAAGGCAGAAAGTGCTGAAATCAGCATGGAGCGCGAAAAGTGCGTGGATTGCGGTATCTGTGTGCGCATGATCGAACAACTTCACGGCACCACCATCGACCTCACCATCATGACCGAAAGCTGCCCAACCGGCGCCCTATCATTGCCGGGTTGAAGAGATTCTGAATTCTGAATGTTGGATTTTGGATTGGTGTTGTAGGGGCAAACCTGTGTGTTTGCCCTCTCTCTTTTGTCACCACCCTTTTACCCACCTCCCGACAAAAAAAATCCTCTTTTCTATTCATAATTGCCGCCATATTGTTATTCTGAAGGGTAGCGGATAATTGAACCCCATGCTTGTGACAAAAATTCCTGCACACTCTGTTGAACTGATTGCGCCTGCGGGCGACATGACCGGGCTGCTCACTGCGCTGAAGGCCGGGGCTGATGCGGTCTATTTTGGCGCTGAAGGCTACAATATGCGGGCCGGAAGCAGCAACTTCACCCCTGCGGACTTTCCGGCCATTCAAGCCCTCTGCCAGGAGTACCATGCCAAAGGGTACCTGGCGCTGAACACCATTGTCTATGACGGTGAGCTGAAAAGGATGAAGCAGACCGTGACCGCAGCAAAAAAAGCAGGATTCGATGCCATAATCTGCTCGGATATGGCCGTTATTGAAGCGTGCCGGAACGCCGATATGGCGTTTCATATCTCGACACAGGCATCGGTCAGCAGCTACAGTGCGGTAAAATTCTATGCCTCGCTCGGGGCAAAGATGATTGTATTGGCCAGAGAGCTTACCATTGAACAGGTACGCCATATTACCGACAAAATAAAGGATGACGGGCTCGGCGTGAAGATTGAGTGCTTTGTGCATGGCGCCATGTGCGTTGCCGTGTCGGGGCGCTGTTTTATGTCGCAGGATATTTTCGGACGTTCGGCCAACCGCGGTCAATGCGTTCAGCCCTGCCGCAGGGAGTACATCATTACCGATCCGGAGGAGAACAAGGAGCTTGCGCTTGGCACCGATTATGTCATGAGTCCCCAGGACCTCTGCACCATTGAATTTATTGATGTGCTGATTGATGCAGGTATTTCCGCCTTCAAGATTGAGGGGCGCAGCCGCAGCCCTGAATATGTGCATACGGCAACAGCTGCCTATCGCACGGCAATCGACTTCTGTATAAACCGTCGCAATGATCCACAGTTCAGAAAGGAGTACAGTGAACTGACGACAAAGCTCAAGGAGGATCTTGCCACCGTCTACAACCGGGGATTTTCAAAAGGGTTTTATTTCGGCAAACCGCTTGATGCCTGGGTACAGGAGTACGGTTCACTCGCGAAGGAGAAAAAAACCTTTATCGGTGATATCAGAAAATACTACCCGAAAGCAGGCGTTGCCGAGATTATCATTCTCGCCCGCGGCCTCAAACAGGGGGAAAAACTCTCGATCCAGGGGCCGAAAACCGGAGTGGTCACCATCATGGCCGACGCCTTTCTCACCAACGACCTTCCCGATAACGATGCCCATAAAGGGGACAACGTCACCCTTAAGTGTGCAAAGGTTCGTAAAAACGACAAGGTCTATCTGCTTGAAAAAAGAAAATAAATCCTTTTTCTCCTTCCCTGCTCTCCCTTTTCTCCTTTTCCGCCCACACTATATTCTCCTGGTGAACGGTTTTCTTTACATTTGCATTATATAACTTACGTTTATTGTATAAACTCTACTGAAACCTTAGTCATGGGAAGTCAACTCGAATTGCTCGAAGCTGAAGCACTGAAACTATCCGCCGGTGATAGAGCTGCTCTCGCCCAATTGTTGCTATCCAGTCTTGATGAAGATACAGGAATTGAAGAGGCTTGGGATATCGAAACTGCGAGAAGAATAGAGGATATTGAAAATGGAGTGGTACAACTCATCCCACTCTCTGATGCACTTGCAAAAGTTCGCGCTGCACTGAAGTGAAGCTCGTTATCTCACCGGCAGCACTTGATGAACTGCACGATGCTGCTGAATTCTATACACTAAAAGCAAATGCTGAGTTAGGCCTTGCATTTATTGACGAGTTTGAAAGAACTGCCAGTAAAGTTCTTGCAAATCCTCTGCTTGGCACTGAATTTCGCAGCACTCGACGCCGATATCTTCTCCGTCGGTTTCCATACAGCATCATCTACCAGGTTACCCCTGAAGAGCTTCGGATTCTGGCTGTGGCACATCACATGCGACGACCTGGATACTGGGCTCAACGCAAATAAACCCGTTTCGTCCTTTTCCCCCATTGCTCAAAAAAAGAGCCTCTTCTCCTCGTGAAAGCTTTTGTGTACCTTTACGTAACGTGCATCGGCATACTCATACAGAACCGCACAAGGAAAGGAGAGCAGGTCCATGATCTATAAAATCATATCCAAAGCCGAGTTTCAACGGTTTGTTGATGCGCTGGTACGGAGCAACAGCTCATTCGGGCCTCGCCTGGTCGATACCGACAGCCGTGGAGAGCCGGTCTACCAGTTTCAACCCGTATCCTCGATTGATGAGATAGCATTCGACTACACCCGAACGGCTTCGTCAGCAAAGCATTTTTTTCTCCCCTTTCGCGAGAAGCTGTCGCAATTTCAATTTCATGATGGCGACTGGGATCAAAGTGTATCCTACGAAGCCAATCCCGTAGTCGTTATCGGGCTCCGGGCCTGCGATATCAGCGCACTGAACATTCTTGACGATGTTTTGCTCAACGGCCACTTCCCCTCTCCCTACTATCTGGCTAAACGCAAAAACACCTTTGTGATCGGCATGGATCACCTGCCGCTTCCCGACTGCTTCTGCAAGTCGATGAACCATCACACCGTGCCAACCGGGGTCAACCTCTTCTGTTCTGATATCGGTGATGAGTACTATCTGGCCATCAACTCCTCCAAAGCCTTCAATTTTCTCAGGGAGTTTGAAACCCGTGATCCTCAATACGATGAAAACTGCCGTCTGGCTGAACGCCGAAAGCTCATCAGCAGCAGTTTTCGAACCGAGATTGATGTCACCGGACTTCCGGCAATTCTCGACATCGAGTTTGACTCCCCTGTCTGGAAAAAATGGGGCGATAAATGCCTCAGCTGCGGAACCTGCGCCATGGTCTGCCCGACCTGCTACTGCTACTCGGTTGAGGAGTCATTCGAGCCAGACCTGCAAAGCTCCTTTCGCCGGAAAAGACTCTACTCCTGCAACCTTGTCGACTTTGCCGCTGTTGCGGGCGGACACAACTTCCGTCCGAAGAACGGCGACCGGCTCAAATACCGCTTCTACCATCAGCACCGGGGGTTTGCCGAAAATGCCAACCAGCAGATCTGTGTTGGATGCAACCGGTGCGGAAAAGCATGTCTTGCGGGAATCAACCCGAAGGATGTCATCAACGACCTAAGACTGGAGAAGGATACATGCACGACCAGCGTTTCGTCATCCCCCGCCAGGAGCTGAACCGGGAGGATTTTGCATCATCGGTGCCGGACTTCAACCGCCGCTCGGAGGTGATGAATACCGACATGGGCTATAAATGCACCGTCACCAATATTGTCCGGCTCACCCCGCAGGAAAAACTCTTCCAGATCCGCATTATCGACCCGGTGGAGAGAGCACTGTTCAGGTTCCGGCCGGGCCAGTTTCTGATGCTGGAACTCCCCGGTTACGGAGAAGTACCGATCTCCATATCAAGCTCAAGCAGCAACCACGAGTTTCTCGAACTCTGTATCCGCAAGGCCGGCAGTGTGACCACAGCACTCTTCAATGCCGGTGAGGGAGCCCGTGTAGCCATACGGGGCCCTTTCGGATCATCGTTTCCCATGGATGAGATGGCCGGTCATAACGTCCTGCTGATTGCCGGAGGGCTCGGCATTGCGCCGCTTCGCGCGCCACTCTTCTGGATCAACGAGCACCGCAACCGCTTTCTTGATGTCAGTCTGCTCTACGGGGCAAAAGATCCGTCACAACTGCTCTTTACCTGGCAGTTCAACGAGTGGGATATGATCAGCCATATCGGACTGCACACCATTGTCGAGCATGGTTCCGAAGAGTGGACAGGCAAAACCGGCATGATCACCGATCTCTTTAATGATATTGTCATCGATCCGGCAACAACCTATGCCATTGTCTGCGGTCCGCCGGTGATGTTCAAGTTTGTCTGCGGCTGGCTTGACCGGCTGGGCATACCGATGAACCGGATGTTTGTGTCGCTTGAACGGCGAATGCACTGCGGCATGGGCAAATGCTGCCGCTGCATGGTCGGATCCACCTTTACCTGTATTGACGGGCCGGTCTTTGACTACTGGTCGGTCATGAATCTCAAGGAAGCCATTTAGCACTGTAGCGCATGAATCAACAGGGATTACGCTTTGAAAAGCTGAAAATAGCCTCCTTTGACTTTACCTGCTGTGAAGGGTGCCAGTTGCAGCTTGCCAACCGGGAGTCAACGCTTGCCGACTTTCTCCGGCTGCTCAACATCAGAAACTTCAGGGAGATCTCCTCCGGGCGCCATGAGGATTATGATATCGCCCTTGTCGAGGGGAGCATCAGTCGAAGCGACGAAGTGGAGCGGCTTCTGGCAATCCGCCGCCAGGCAAAAGTGCTGGTAGCCTTCGGTACCTGCGCCTGTTTCGGAGGGGTCAACAGCCTGAAAAACCGGGTTTCCGGGGAAGCCGCCGTAAGCGAGGTCTATGGGGAGATGAATGTCGAAACCATGCCGGTGCGCAGAATCAGCGAGGTGGTCAAGGTTGATCTCTCCATACCCGGTTGCCCGGTTGCAAAAGAGGAGGTGGAGCGCATTATCATAAGTCTGGTGACCGGCTCACTGGTGACACTCCCGAAATATCCGGTCTGCGTTGAGTGCAAGGCTGCGCTTAACACCTGCCTTTTTGAGCTGGGCGAAATCTGCCTCGGCCCTATCACCCGTGCCGGATGCCATGCGGTATGCACAACCGGTAAAACCCCCTGCCTTGGCTGCCGTGGCCCGGCAGAGGAGATAAACATGGAGGCATTCCTCCATCTGGTCGGAGAGCGGGAGCTCAGCCGGAGCGACCTGCAGGAAAAACTTGCTTTTTACAACGCCTTTGACGCATTCACCCCATGAAGCGGGACTACACTATTGCTATCCACCACCTCACGAGAGTTGAAGGGCATGCAAACATCACCATCACCGCCAGGGAGGGCCAACTGATTGAGGCCCGTTGGACCGTTGTTGAAACACCAAGGTTTTTTGAAGTGATGCTCAAAGGGATGAGTGCCGAACGGGTCCCTTTTCTGACCTCAAGAATCTGCGGAATCTGCTCGATCAGCCACGCGCTTGCGAGCATCAGGGCGCTTGAACGGGCCATGGATATCAGGCCTCCGGCAGTGGCGGAAAAAACACGGCTGCTGGCCATGCATGGAGAAACCCTGCAGAGCCATGCGCTCCACCTCTTCTTTCTTGCCGCGCCCGACTTTGCCGGTACCGCAAGCATTCTGCCGCTCATGGAGTCACACCCCGACATCGTCAGGGCGGGGCTCCAGCTCAAGGAGCTTGGCAACGAAATCAGCCGCGTCACCACCGGACGCTGCACCCATCCGGTCAGCCTTGTGGTAGGCGGGCTCAGCAAAGCTCCTGATAAAGCAGCGCTTGCCGCATTGCAGAAGATGATCCGGGAGAGAAAACCGCTGCTTGAAACCGCCTGTGCCTTTTTCCGGTCGCTTGCCATTCCGGATTTCAGCCGCGAAACCGAGTTCATTTCCCTCTCCAACAGCACAAGCTACCCTTCGATCGGCGGCTGTCTCATTTCGAGCGATGGCATTAAGAGGGACGAAAATGAGTATCTGTTGATGACCAACGAGTATACAAAAGAGTTTTCAACCTCGAAATTCACCCGGCTCAGCCGTGAAACCTCTGCGGCAGGGGCGCTTGCCCGGTTCAACAACAGCAGCGCGTTTCTGCACCCTGAAGCGCTGAAGGCGGCTGAAAGCTTAGGCCTAAGGCCGGTATGCCACAACCCCTTCATGAACAATATTGCGCAGCTTGTCGAGTGCGTGCATATTCTTGAGGATGCCGAACTGCTGATTGATTCACTCCTCGACATGGAGCTGTCGGCAGTCAAAACTCCGTGGAAAGCGCAAGCAGGCTCAGCCACCGGTGCCGTTGAAGCGCCGCGGGGCATCCTCTACCACCACCTGGAGACCGATGCTGAAGGCAGGGTGGTCAGGGCGGACTGCATCATTCCAACAACGCAGAACAACGCCAACATCAACCTTGACCTGAAGGCTGTAGCGGAGTGGGCGCTCGAAAAAGGAAAAAATGACCGGGAGATTGAAAAGCTCTGCGAAATGGTGGTGCGCTCATACGACCCCTGCATATCATGCTCGGTGCACTGATCAATCAAACCTTCACTACCCCTTTGCACTCGGGGTAGCCGCTACAGCCCCAAAACTGTTTGCCATCGTTTATTCCGGCCTTTGCTGTCCGCAACACCATGGGCTTGCCGCATTGCGGGCACGAGGGAATGGAATCGCCCGATTCCGGCTCCCGGTGAAGTTCCTCACGCTTGCGAGCCCGCTCGACCAGACGGGCTGCAGCAAGTTGCTCACTGTAACCTCCCTCTTCAACAAAGGCTGCCTCCAGTGCGGCAATCTGCCGGTCGAGCAGGTAATTCGCCTGATGGATCAGGCAGATAATCGCATTGGCCCGAACCTCAGGGCTGTCATGCTCCAGCCATGGAGCATAAAGCTTCCATCGTTCCTGATCAGTCAGATCGGTCAGATCCGACTGATCTCTTTTGAACCGTTTCGGCACTTCGCGAACTGCCTGAGCTTCCATGCTTGATACTGTCCACATCGGCAGGCGCCGGTGGCGAAGATAGTCCTCAAAATCAAGCAGAAGCTCCTCAAGGCTGGCCCGGGCAACATTGATCAGCCGCAGTTCTGTCTGGGAAGAGGTTGCCGCAGCACGGCTACCTTCAGCTATGTTCTGCCGTCCTGAACGGGCCGCCTGGATCATCTGATCGAGCGTCCGCGATCTCGAATCAATGAACTTCTCGCAAAACCAGTACGTAGCATCGTAGATCAGAGTGGCCGTCTGAAAACCGGCACTCTTACGATAACCGCCGCTCGGTCGAAGCTTTTTGGTCCGGTTCATGCTGAGATAATGAGAATGTCTTTAGGACAGCTCTTCTATCAATTTGTTCCGCAGCTCGAATACAATCAGACTGATCCGTCCGATCTGTCTGATCCGACTGATCAAGAAAAAGTCGGCAAAATAACCCGCATTTTTACGCTAAATAATACGCTTTACTCTCAAAAATAACAAAAACGATCAGTCCGATCTGCCTGATCCGACCGATCTGATAAATCAGACGATCTCAACCAGTTCGATCTCGAAGGTAAGGGTCTGACCGGCAAGCGGATGGTTGGCGTCAAGCGTAACCGAGGTGTCGCTGAGATCGACCACCATCACAATAGCCTGCTGGCCGTCCGTAAGCCCGACCTGAAGCTGCTGACCGATCTCAAGCTCCATATCGGCAGGAAAGCGTTCGCGGTCAACGTCTGTAACCAGCTCCCTGCTGTGTACTCCGTAGGCATCCTCGGGAGCGATAACCGAGACCCTGATCTCTCCGGGTGCCATATCCATCACGGCGATGTCAAAACCGCGTATAACCTGCCCTCCGCCGATGGTAAACTCAAGCGGCTCGCGATCAGCCGATGTGTCGAACATGGTGCCGTCATCCAGCGTTCCGGTATAGTGTACTTTTACAATATCTCCCTCTTTGGCTTTAGCCATGCGTCCTCCTGTTTAAACTGATCGAAATATTTACCTTATGCAACCCGGACCTCTGCCGGCAGGCTCTCACCTTTCCCGCTGAGGAGAAAGAGATGGCCCGGCACAGGCAACGATCAGAATGGTCAGCGAAACTAAGGGAAAAAAACAAAAAATCCACATTTTTTTATAGCACCACTACTGGCACTGCCCAACCAAGCAATCGAATCGCGGAATAGATTTATTGCAGGTGCCTATGCTTCACCCGGCGGCATATTCCGCTCCATCTCCATCCTCAGTTTCGGCAATCCTTCAGGGAATCTGGCCCGAAGAAACTCGATCAGCGCTTCGCGCACAAAGCAGCGCAGCTCCCAGAGATCCGAAGAGTTGGCCGCACTGACAAGCGCCCGCATCTGAACCGATCGCTCCGTGGTATTGGTCACATGCAGCTTGACAACCCGCTTGTCCCAGAGCGGTGTCAAAGCGACAATGCGCTCAAGTTCTGTTCGTATTGTGTCAGGCGGGATGAGGTAGTCCATGGAAAAGAGAACCGTACCGAGCAGCTCCGGCGAAGTGCGGGTCCAGTTCTGAAAGGGACGGTCGATAAACCAGGTGATGGGGACAATCAGGCGGCGCTGATCCCAGAGCTGCACAACCACATAGGTAAGGGTGATCTCATCTATGCGACCCCACTCATTTTCAACGACCACAACATCACCGATGCTGATTGGCTGGGTTATGGCAATCTGGATCCCCGCCACGAGGGTAGCAAGACTCTTCTGTGCGGCAAAACCGAGGATGACACCGGCAATACCTGCCGAAGCAAGAATGCTCAGCCCGACCTGACGAACCGTATCAAAGGTCATCAGCACCGACGAAACACCGAGAAGAACAATCAGCACATTGAGAATCTTGCGCGCCAGGCTGACATGGGTGGAGATTTTCCTGGCCGCCTCATTTTCCCGGACTCTGGAGGAATAGTGCTGCAAAACAATGTGTTCAAAGACCCTGAAGAGGCGCATCATGAACCATGCGACGGCAATAACGGCGACGATGAGCAAAGCGTGGCGCAGAATTTCATGCAGCCCCGCGGGGAGTGCAATGGAGTGCAGCAGTGCGGAGAGTCCAATGAGGGTGATGAGCATCCTGAACGGCCATGCCATCAGTTCATAGGGAACCGTGACCCCCTTGAGTGAGAAGCGGACAGCGGCAATGACTTTCCGGAAAAGCGTGTTCGCTGCCAGATAAAAAAGAGTGGCAAGCAGAAAAATAACTGCAGGAATGAGGTATGGGCCCTGTAACAAACTCCAGAATTCCGCTACACTGTCCATAGGCACAAAACTATTGGCTGATACCGGGCCTGGCAGCCCGGATATGCTGTTTGCTTAACCCTTCAGCCGTGCAAATTCACTCTTCGAGCGGCTCACACAATCCTCAATAGCCATACCACCGAAATAGTTGCCGGTCAAAAGCAGATTTTTTTTGGCGGAAAGCATACTCTCCATCCTTTCGAGCCACTGGTGGTGACCGAGACGGAGCGTCGGTACGGTGTTGACTTTTGCCTCCGTGTGCTCGATTTTCGACATGCTGACGCCGATTACCTCGGTAATCCGTGCTCTTTTGGTCTTGTCGTCAAGGCCCGGCTTGAAATGAAAGGTAAAACCACGAAAATTCTCATCAGCCACCGTATCACGTGACACGACCGAATAGAAGATATCATTCGGAGAGATCAGCGCAGCGACCGGTTTGAGTGAGATATTTGCCTTTTGTACAATCACGCCGACAGAATCGACCTCAGCAGCTTTGAGCTGACCGAGATGTGTGGCTATATCCGGGTTAATATCCCGCAAAAGTGATGCAGAGACTGCGGAAGGTGTAGCAAGAACCAGTGTTTTGGCAGAATATGCACCGCCATCATCGCCGCCCCTGATAATATAGCGGCCATCAACATACTCGATCGAACTCACCTCGCGGCTTGTAAAGATGTTCAGACCGTTGGTTGCAGCAATCACCTTTGCCACGCTCTGGAGTCCGTGAGTAAAGGTATAGTTTTTAAGCACATCCTTGCGTTTCTCCCTGCTTTTGAACATCATGTCGGCAGGAAAATCGTCGGTTGGCTGGGAGGGAACCGCATTAAAAAAGTGGCTGATCACCTCATTATAGTTCTTCTCCCCTACAATTTTTGAATAGTAGGACCTGACACTCTGGCCGGTTTTCTTCAGCTTGAAGAGGTTTGGAGCAGCAAAAAGCAGTTCCGGAAAATTGAGCTGGGAGACAATCGATTTGACTTTGCCGTCAATATAGAGGGAGAAAGGAACCTTTTCACGGGGAATGATCGTATTCATGATTCCGCTCTCTTCAACAATATCAAGCAGATTCTGGTACGAGCTGTAGCAGGTGTGGGCTCCAAGTTCCAGCCAGAATTTCTTCCCGTTTGCATGGTACTGGTGGGAAGCGAAAGAACCTCCGGTTGTGTCGTTTTTTTCGAGCAGCGTCGTTTTCAGGCCGGCCTTCACACAATAGTAGGCAAGGCTCAGTCCACTGATTCCGCCGCCGACAACAACGACATCGTTTTGCATCATAAATGCCAAAGTATTTCAGGGTAAAGGAGTTAACAAAACAGGCGCGGCCGGATTAAAAAAAGAATCCCCGCCTCTCGCCACTAACTATACAACATTTTCGGTAGCAATTTAGCGAAAACAGTGAAGATCACCGCTGAAAAAATTGAGCATTGACCATGTTCCCGGCAGCAGAGGAGGCAAAAAACAGATCCTGACAGGTTTCTTGCTCCCCTTACGCCTGCTGTTCGTCATCACGATAGTTCTGCGAATAACGCACATAGTTCTCCGGTGACTCCTCGATATTTCGACGCTCCGCTTCTGTTATCGGCCTCATAACCTTTGCCGGAACACCGGCAACCAGCATTCCCGATGGCACCGTAAAGCCCTGCCGGACGAGCGAACCTGCGGCAACAATCGAATACGGCTCGACAACACAGTCATCAAGCAGAACAGCACCCATGCCTATCAGCACATAATCCCTGACCGTACAGGCATGCAGCACCGCACCGTGACCTATCGTCACACAGTTTCCTATGTTCAGCGGACCGGTATCATGGGTCACATGAAGGGTTGCATTATCCTGCACACTGGTCTTCTCGCCTATACGGATCGGGCAGACATCACCCCGCACCACCGCATTGAACCAGATACTTGAAAGCGCACCGATCTCGACATCACCGATAACAAATGAGCCTTCGGTCATAAAAACCGTCTCATGTAACCTCGGCCATACACCCTTGTAAGGCATTACTTTTCCCATACACACAAAAAGAATTGACTTAAAAAAAACAACACAACTTTAAAAAACAGAAGCAAAAGAAATAACCCGGAAAAAAAATTGCAGCCGAAACTATCAACCGATTTGCAGCCCCTGATTTTCTGCTCACACCGGCCATACCCTTTGCTTATAACTATATAAAAGCAGAGCCATTACCAGCAATGCGCAGGGAAAACCCAACGAAAAACCAGGATAGTATGCCGAAAAACAAGCGAATTTAACAAAGATCTTTTCACATTAATGTCACACATTGCCTCTTGGTAATATTAAAAAGTTTGATGAATATTAAAGTATTGCAATCAGTTTAACTCCCTTTGAACCGCAGTGCGCGCCATGATGAAAAAAAACGGTAACTCATGCATATCGCGCGCCCTTTGCCCTGCTCCTGCAGAAAGATACCGGCTGCGCGTCTATCTTCGGCAACTCTGCCTTACTGCGCTCTGCGCTCTTGTTGTTGCACCGGCAACACCGTTTGAAGCAAAGGCAAAATCAAGACATGGAAGACACGTCAGTTCAAGGCACCATCTCCGTACCAGATCAAGGTATCAATCAGAGCCGCAAAATGCTGTTGACGTCTTCCGGCAAGCATCAAAAAGCGTCGTAGCTATCTACAATTATGGTGATAACGGTAACCTGCAAAGCCTGGGTAGCGGTATTGTACTGCCATCAGGGGATGTGGCGACCAATTATCATGTCATAGAAAAAGCCGGCAGGATAACGGTGATCTATCAGGGCAAGGAGTATCCGGCAAAACCAAGATATATTGACCGCTTCAGGGATCTATGCTCACTTGACACGCCCGGCCTTCAAGCTTTACACGTCAGATTGGGCAATACCAAAACGCTCAGCGTTGGAGCAAAAGTCTATGCCATAGGCTCTCCAAAGGGACTTGAACTCACCTTTTCTGACGGACTTGTCTCCCGCTTGCGTGAAGTTGAAAAAGGGTATTATATCCAGACAACTGCGCCTATTTCACTTGGATCAAGCGGAGGCGGGCTGTTTGATGAAAATGGCCGTCTGATCGGTTTACCCACCTATTTTCTCAATCAGGGTCAGCAGCTGAATTTCGCACTGCCCGTCGAGTGGATTATCGATCTGCCCAACCGCCATGCGGCTCAAACCAAAACAAATGAACTGGCAACCGAATGGGTGAATAAAGTAAATGCCGAAGTGGAGCAGCAGGACTGGATCTCTCTGCTTGATATCTGCCAGCGCTGGTCGACAACACAGCCACAAAACTGTTCATCCTGGAGATATCTGGGGTATGCCTATATCCAGAATGGAGACTTGTCAAAGGCTATTCCTGCCTATCAGGAAGCGGTACGGATCAATCCCGCCAATGCTCATTACTGGTCTGATCTGGGAGCGGCCTATGGACGCGCGGGTCAGCAGACCAAAAAAATCGAAGCCTATCTGCAAGCGGTCTCTCTTGATCCTGATCTGGAAAACAGCTGGATCAATCTTGGCATAACGATATAACGAGACCGGAAACAGTGAAAAGTCCCTGAATGCTTATCAACAGGCGCTTCGAATATCTCCGGATAACGCCGGTTCATGGACTCAACTGGGTATTATCTATGGCCGGATTGGCCGGCAGGATAAACAGATTGAGTCATTCCAGAAAGCTGTACGGATCAATTCGGACTATAGCAATGCGTGGCTCAATCTGGGATCAGCCTATCAAAAAACAGGTCAGTTCGCCAAGGCAATTGAGGCGTTCAAGCAAGCGGTGCGTATCAATCCGGAAAACTCTGACGGCTGGCTCAAACTGGGCTTTTCCTATCGGGATATGAGTCAGTTCACCAAGGCTCTTGAGTCCTATCAGCAGGCTGTACGCATCAATCCCCAAAATTCAAATGCATGGGTCTGCCTTGGCGTTGCCCATGGAACGGCATTTAACGAAACTGAAGAGCTGGCCGCCTATCAGGAGGCACTGCGCATCAATCCGGAAAATAATATCGCCCTGTTCAACCTCGGCCATGATTATCTTGAGCATGGCCATCAAAGTAAAAGCCTGGAGGTCTATTCACGCCTCAAGGTAGCAGAACCCGAGCTTGCCCGGATTTTCTTCACTGATTTCAATCATCTTTTTTACCCGAACATCCCGCATTAAGATGGGCCTGGTTGAACACAAAAAGTAATAGTTGAAAACGTTGCGCGTTGTTTATCGGGCAGAAAATAATTTTTTAATCATCCGTCTATTTCTTAAATTCCTCTAATAGTAGTGACTAACATCAAAAACAAGCGGACATGAGCAACATATCAGGAGCATTTACAAACGCAGCTGAAACTTATGGACGGTTTCTGGAGGTTTTCATTGATGGTCACTGGTGGGTTGTAGGTGATGCCCTTGAAAATGTAGGCAAAACCACCAAAAGACTTGGAGCCAATGCTTATCCGCATCTTTATGGCGGTTCAGCTTCATCAGGGTTGAGAGGGTCATCACCGGTAAAAGCCGGTTATGCAAAACCCTGCAAGGAAATCGCAAAACGGTTTGATTAAAATTTTGCGGAGACCTGCACAATATTGAAAAGACGGAGCTTCGGCTCCGTTTTTTTGTTTCCCCCTCTTTTCTCCCGCTCGTTTCATAGAAATTGTACATGAGAACGACAGGAGTGCGTAAGCAATCGGATATCACTATTTCTGTACGGGCATGAAAGCAACACTCAGCTGCATCAGGTTAAAAAAGATCTACAACAAACGGGAAGTTGTCAAAAGCTCATCCATTGAGGTGAAGCAGGGGCAGATTGTGGGTCTGCTCGGGCCGAACGGAGCCGGTAAAACAACTACGTTCTACATGATTGTGGGGCTTGTCCGACCGGATGGCGGAGATGTTTTTCTTGATTCGCTGAACATAACCCGCATACCGATGTACAAGCGGGCCCGTCTCGGTATCGGTTATCTCCCCCAGGAAGCCTCCGTATTCCGCAACCTGACTGTTGAAGAGAATATCATGAGCGTACTCGAATTCACCTCCCTTTCAAAACCGGAACGGCTGGAAAAAACCGACCGGATGCTTGAGGATCTGAACATCACTGCGATACGCAAAAACATGGGTTACACCCTGTCGGGTGGCGAACGCCGTCGAACAGAGATCGCAAGGGCACTGGCTCTTGACCCGAAATTCATTCTGCTTGATGAACCGTTTGCCGGAGTGGACCCTATTGCTGTAGAGGATATCCAGCAGATTGTTGAAGGGCTTGTCCGGCGCGACATCGGCGTCCTCATCACCGATCATAATGTGCATGAAACCCTCTCCATAACCAGCCATGCCTACCTGCTCTTTGACGGAAGCATCTTTATGCAGGGAACACCAGAAGAGATCGCCGACAACCCGGAGGTCAGAAAAATGTACCTTGGCGAAAAATTCAGCCTCGACCGATACTGAGCCATCCCTCTGTGAGCGCTCCGTAAAAGGAACATGCGCAACCCGTTCAGGCTCAACCTGCCATCAATACAACCAGCACAGAAACACTCTATCCGCCTTCATGGCTGCTGAACAGCACGCTCCGCACTTCATATACATGGTGACTGATAACGAGTGCCGAAGCACGTGAGAAGCAGGCCGAAATCAATTTCTCCGCACCTCATGAAACGTTAATAGATAAAGCGGGTGTTCCTATATTGCATTGCAGTCGTAACCATAGCTACTCTCCCTGATTTGATCGATAACATCCAAACCGATTCACCGGAGGCAAGTGCACGATGAATATTCTTCTGATCTATCCCGAATTCCCTGATACCTTCTGGAGTTTCAAACACGCCCTGAAATTTGTCAATAAAAAAGCATCACTTCCTCCCCTCGGTCTCCTGACGGTAGCCGCAATGCTGCCTGAGAACTGGGAGAAAAAACTGGTTGACCTCAATACCGGTTTTCTCCGGGCAGACGATATTGCCTGGGCCGACATGGCATTTATCAGCGCAATGGCTGTCCAGCAGGAATCAGCCCGAAAGGTCATCGAGCTTTGCAACACCGCCGGATTGACCATCGTTGCCGGAGGACCTCTCTTTACTTCCGAACATGAAGATTTTCCGACGGTTGACCATTTTGTTCTGAACGAAGCCGAGCTGACCCTTCAACCCTTTCTTGATGACCTGCTGAACGGTTCTCCGAAAAAGCTCTACTCCACCGATCTCTATGCGGACATCAGCCGGACCCCGACCCCCAGTTGGAAGCTGCTCGACATGAATAAATATGCATCGATGGCTTTGCAATTTTCCAGGGGGTGCCCCTACAAATGCGACTTCTGCAATGTCACCGCTCTTCTCGGCCATAAAATCCGCACAAAAACCAGCGACCGGATCATTACGGAACTTGACGCTCTTCGCCGGCTTGGATGGCAGGACAGCATCTTTTTTGTCGATGACAACTTCATTGCGCACAAAACATACCTGAAAAAAGAGCTGCTTCCACGGTTGATAGCGTGGCAGAGAGGCTACAGCAGAACCATCCGGTTTTACACGGAGTGTTCGATCAACCTGGCTGATGATCAGGAGCTGATGTCGCTCATGGTTGAGGCCGGATTCGGGATGGTCTTTATCGGCATTGAAACCCCCGATGATGCCGCACTGCAAGCCTGCGGCAAGCAGCACAACACATCAAGGGACATGCTCTCCAACATCAGAAAGATTCAGCAGTCCGGCATGGAGGTACAGGGTGGCTTTATTGTCGGATTTGACAGTGACACCCCCTCTATTTTCCAGAAACAGATCGAATTCATACAGAAGAGCGGCATCGTTACGGCCATGGTCGGCATCCTCCAGGCTTTCCCCGGCACCAGACTCTACGACCGCATGCAGAAGGAGGGACGACTGCTGCATAACTCAAGCGGCGATAATGCCGACAGCAATACCAACTTTGTGCCGGTAATGGACCTTGAACTGCTTCGAAAAGGGTATACCGACATGATGAACCAGCTCTATGCTCCAAAATATTACTACCGGCGTATCCGGACACTGCTGAGTGAATACCGGGCACCTCGCTTAAAAAGAAGGGTCCGCTTTGACGACATGCTGGCCTTTGCCCGCTCAACCGTGCTGCTCGGTGTTGTCGGACGGGAGCGGTTCCAGTACTGGAAGATGCTGATCTGGACATTTTTCAATCGCCAGAACTCCCTGCCGCTGGCCGTAACGCTGGCCATTTACGGCCACCATTTTCGAAAGGTGTGTCAGCTGCATCTGAAAGAGGTTCGAAGAACCCCAGGATAAGCGTTCATGCACAGCATTGTATCGAGTGCATCTATATAATATTTTAATTTCCCTTGCTTCCTGAAGAAATAAAGCGTACTCTTGGAAGCAAGACCAACGGTTGGTCTGAAAACTTTCAAGTGATTTGTGCTTTTGGTTATTTGACAGTGTCTCTTTTTGATCAAGGCACGAACTACTATATGAAATTATGAATATTTACATTGGCAATCTTGATTACAGCGTAACTGAAGCTGATCTTCGTGAGACTTTCGGCGAATTCGGCGAAGTTTCAAGCGCAAGTGTCATCAACGACAAATTCACCGGCCGTTCGAAGGGCTTTGGTTTTGTTGAGATGGCAAATGACGCAGAAGCTGCTTCTGCAATCGCTGACCTCAACGACAGTGACCTGAACGGCAGAACCATCAAGGTTAACGAAGCAAAGCCCCGTGAAGAGCGTCCAGCATCCCGCTCAAGGTATTAAGCCTTACCACTACGGATAGTAAAAAAGCTGCTGTTGCAAAACAGCAGCTTTTTTTTGCCCCTCACCTACTCTGCCTTTCTTTTTCCCGTAAACCGAACCGTAAACTATCCCGTTAATCGCTCAGTTTGCCAGCCACGCTTTGTTGCGTATCTTGACTGATAACTCTTTACGCCTCCAACTGCATAAACTTCATGACAGCCGAACACCTGCTTTTCGATTCCGACGGCGGCTTTATCCGCATTCCGATCTGGGGCCATATTCCGCTGAGCGGGCCGCTGAAAAAAATCCTCTCCCACCCTTCGTTCCTGCGCCTCAAGGGTATCCGGCAGCTCTCCTTTTCCCAGCAGGTCTATCCCGGAGCCACGCATACCCGGTTTGAGCACTCCATAGGGGTCTATCATCTCATGAAGCTTATTCTGCAGCGGATGCTGACAAGCAAGCTTGCACTCAGCCTTCAGGATGGCGAGTTCATATTCGATGATCACAACTGCCGGGTACTGCTCTCGGCAAGTCTGCTGCATGATATCGGCCACTTCCCGCATGCCCATATCATAGAAGAGCAGATTCCTGTGTGCGAAGGTGAACCGGTATTTTCGCACCACGAGAATCTTTGCTGCCATTTCATTTACGAGAAGCATCCGGGAATTCCGGCAATAGCTGAAATCCTGCAAGAGGAGTGGCAGGTCAATCCCGAGGAGGTAATAACGCTTATCAAGGGAGGAAGCGGCACCCGATTCGGGAAACTGATCAGCGGAACGCTTGATCCGGACAAAATGGACTACCTGATGCGCGATGCACACCACTGCAACATTCCTTACGGAAGCATCGATATTGAACGATTGATCGAGTCGTTTGTGCCTGACCCGCAGCGTGAGCGGTTTGCCATAACCGAAAAAGGAATTGCGCCGCTTGAAAGCCTGCTGTTCGCAAAATACATGATGATGCGCAACGTTTACTGGCACCATACAAGCAGAGCGCTGTCGGCTATGCTGCGCAGGCTTTTGCAGGACATTGCCGGGGAAGGGATGCTCTCAGCCAGCGCCCTGCGAGAGCTCTTCTATGGCAATGCTGACGACCGGGTGCTGCATGAACTGAAACAGTTGATGCCCGATAAAACGCACCCGATCAGCGCGTTGCTGGATGATATTCTCATACGCAGGGTATACAAGAGAGCAATCACCGTTCAACCCTACATGAATAACTCTTCGCAGGAGGATGAGCGATGGTTTATCTATAACAGCGACAACAAAATGCGTCGGGAGAAGGAGCTGGAGATCTGCAATTTTTTAAACAAACGCCTCCATCTCGGCCTGCATGGCCACGAGGTGCTGATCGATCCCCCATCGAAAAAGGATATTTTCGACTATGCTGACCTGAAAGAGCTGAGAGTACTGCCGACCCGATCGGAACACATCCACTACTCCCTGCAGCTTGATTCAGAGTATGTTCGATTTGACGACCTGAATGAATCAGTGTTCCAATCGGACTTTATTCTCTCTTTTGAACGGTATACCAAAAAATTCAGGCTCCTCTGCCGCCCTGACCTGAGGGATCATATTGCGGCATTCCGTGAAGAGATTATGTGTCTGATGGCCAACGATCTTGACCTGTTTCGTTCAGGCAGCCTCCCTCACTAAAAAATCCACACTAACGGCTTTTCTCGTAGCGGCTGCCCTGCAGGAAAACCGGTCAACGTAACCGCGGATCAGGTAAACTGCTTCCAGTTGATTACGGTATGCAGCACAACGGCAATGACGAGCAGAGCACTGAGCCACAACTGCGCAGACTGGAACATGCCGGTGACAACCGTCAGGACAAAGAGCAGAGCTGTAATTGCCGAAAGGATAAATGCCCCGATTGCAAAAGGGCTTGCCGAAAATCTGGTGTTAGTATGCATCGTATCGTATATAAGTATTATCTGTTTGCCTGTATGGTGCCGATCTTTTCGATCTACAGTGAATAAGGTACACCCGCGAATCTTAAGAGAGTATGAAGAGCCCCTTAAACCTTGCTTAAAAATGCACCGCCACTTTTTATTTGTTCTCCCGAAAGTCTGAAAATTCCGACAATTCATAGTGGTGCCCGGAAGAGGCTGGGGGCAGATGAATAAATAATGAGAGGAAAACACCACGCTGTACTTTATCTTTATGGTAACGATACAACAAAACCTAACCGCACTATGGAACAGCAGGACAAGTTTTATAAAGGCCTTTTCTTCGGCGCCGTGCTTGGAGCTGCAGCCGGAACAATTATGGGACTGCTCTTCGCTCCGCACAAGGGAACTGAAACGCAGCAGATTATTTCCGGCAAGGTTAAGCATGCTATTGACAAGGCTTCCGAGTTGTACGAAAGCAGTGAGCATGACGTTGCCTACAATAACGATGCAAAAAAACGCTCACAGGAGATCATTGACACAGCCAGGGACGAAGCAAAAATCATCCTTAATGAGGCAAACAGCATTATCCGCGAAATCAAGGGGTATCCAAAAACCCAGGAAAACTGAGTGATGCTGACCTGGCGCAGTGCAAACACTGCTGAAGGCAGCAGAAGCCGCCATGCATTGCTTCTTCTGCACGCGTTTCCGCTCTCTGCGGCCATGTGGCAGCCACAGATTGACGCGCTCGGCGAAACCGGCTTTACCGTAGTCGCACCCAACGCCTATGGTATAGAGGGGTCAGAGGAGAAGGAGGGGTGGAACTTTACCGATTACGCCCATGAACTTGCCGCACTTCTGGATTCGCTCGGTATTGAACGGGTAACCGTTGCAGGACTTTCAATGGGAGGCTATCAGGCTTTTGAATTCTACAGGCTCTACCCCGATAAAATCACCTCTCTGGTACTGTGCGACACGAGAGCTGAAGGCGATGCTCCTGAGGCAAGAGCGGGGCGCGAGGAGTTTATCCGGGCTGTAGAACAGAAAGGAGCACATGAAGCCGCAGAACGGATGATACCAAACTTTTTTTCCCCATCAACCTACACGGCAAAACCGCACCTGGTCATCGATACCCGTACCATGATTGAAAAGCAGTCGGTGCCGGTGATCAATGCCGCAATGCGGGCCATCATGACGCGCAATGACGCAACTCCGATGCTTGGAGCAATCCGCTGCCCGGTGCTGGTAGTTGTCGGTGCTGATGACAGGGTCACCCCCAAAGCAACTGCCGCTGCAATAAACGACCGAATTACAGGCTCCCGTCTCCTGGTGCTTCCGGATGCCGGACACCTCTCAAACCTTGAACAGCCCGAAGAGTTCACTCATACCTTGCTCGGGCATATTGAAAATCTCATGGCATCACTGTAACTCATCCATAGGTCCCACAAGACCTATAAGACCGTACCTATATTTCTATTCAACAGGGCGATCACACAGGATCGCCCCTACACACCAATCAAAAATTCAGAATCCAGAATCTCTTCAGACTTCGAGGGAATCCAGCAGTTCAAAAAAGTTCGGAAACGAGACCCCTACCACTTCAATATCGGTAATGTCGAAAGAGCCGGCTGTCGCACGACCGGCGATGGCAAAGCTCATGGCTATGCGGTGATCATCGAAACTGTCGAGCACCACCGTCCCTGAAGGCACCTGGTTACGACCGGTAACGACAAAACCGTCGGGATACTGCTCACAAACAAATCCGAGTCGCTCAAGATTAACCACAAGAGCAGCAATCCGGTCGCTCTCCTTGGTCCTGAGCTCTGCGGCGTTGTGCAGCTCGAAACGCCCGGTTGCAAAAGCCGACAACACGGCAAGCATGGGAATTTCATCAATGGCTATGGCGATAAGCTGCGGATCACTGATACAGAGCGGCTCGATCCGGGAAGCAGAGCTGACAAGAATATCACCGAGGCTCTCACCTCCGATCACTCTCAGGTTTTCAATGCGTAAACCCGCCCCTGCTGCCATCAGAATATCGAGAAAAGCCGCCCTTGTCGGGTTGAGACAGACATCCCTGATCATGATTTCCGATCCGCGGGCAAGCAGGCCAAGTGCAACAATAAAACAGGCGGCGGATGGGTCTGCCGGAATATAGAAGGGTTTGGCCTCAATTTGTTTTCTGCCCGGCACCACAATAACCCGTTCACCATTCTGCTCAAAACTCTCAAGACCGAGCATCACTTCGGTATGGTCACGGGAACGAATCTGTTCAATAATTCTTGATTCACCGTCAGCATGCAGCGCAGCCAACGCCACCAGTGACTTCACCTGCGCCGAAGGAACCGGCAGGCGGTACGCTATCGGCTTCAGCTCTTTGGTGCCGTTGATAACAATCGGGGCGGTGCCGGCCGAAGAGAGTTCAATATCGGCACCCATCAAACGCAAAGGGTCGGCGACCCTTTTCATCGGACGCTTCATCAGAGAACTGTCGCCGATCAACTCGCTCCGAAATGGCTGTGCGGCTAAAATACCTGCAAACATGCGCATGGTACTGCCGGAGTTATTACACATCAAGGGTTCCGCCGGGGGCTGAAAACTCCATAATCCCCTTGACTTGATAACCACCCTGCGCTGCGTACGGCCATTGAGCTGAACGCTCTCTTCCTGACTAAGTGCTATGCCTGCTCGTTGAAGCACGCTGAGGGTTGACTGGTTGTCAAAACCTCCTGAAAAATTTGTGATCTCCGTTGTCCCTTCTGAAAGGGCACCGATAAGGGCTGCACGGTGAGAGATGGACTTGTCTGGCGGTAACGCGGTAACTTCCCCTTTGAAAACTCTCATGAGTCAGTGGATTGGTATTCACAAAAAAAAAGCAACTCCCGTAAAGGAGCTGCTTTGCATAACTACTCTGATCACGATGATCATGAATTGCGTTCTTCGTTTGCCCTCTGCGCTCTGCGCCTGCTTCTGGAACGTTTCAAGCGACCATCAATCGAAGGTTTAACGAAGTATGCGTTTTTTCGAAACTCCTTTAAAATACCTGCACGTTCGTACTTCTTTTTGAAGCGCTTCAGCATTTTATCGATGGATTCGTTATCATTTATCTGCACACTAACCAATGAAATTCACCCCCTTTTAAAAGATCAACGTCTTAGTTTTAGTTTAATAATATCCGTAATGCTCTCGGCGCTCTTCTCCTTTGCAGGAGTAACGCGCACATTTTCGAGAAGCTGTTTTCTGCCACTCTTACAAAACTCGACAATAATAACATAAGCACCGCTTCCGGTCGACTGCTTCTCCCTGACAACGCCAACCTCACCAAGCGCCTGATGATAGAGTGCATCACCCTTGGCATAAATACCGTGCGGTGAATATACCTGGCACTCTTCCGGATTCAGTTCATCAGGACTGATATCCCGGTCAATCTGTATCTGCCACTCCTTGAGCAGATGGACCTGATTGCAGGCTGCACAGCGAATCCAGTACTGATTTTCAGCAGCCGGAGAGAGTGCTGCCGCACCATTCTTGCTCTCCTTCCCTTTTTTAACCGGTGCAGTCGATAAAAACTCTTCGTCCTTCGGCTTGTTGCTCGGCATCCACTCACCCACAAACACCTTGTCGGTAGTCTGGCCACATCCTTCACAGAAGCAAGCCTTGATCTTACCTTCCAAAATGAACTGCCTTTTTCTGGACTCTACCTTCATAGTATATTGCTGGTTTTTCACCCGCTCATCAGCCGTCGGGATCTTCACTCTGTTATCCAATTGAATGTAACGGTCCTCTGAGGTGGATTCCCGATATTTTTTCCTGCTGCAAGCGCAATATAGTCTACTGCACTTAAAAAAAAAGAGGAATGTTTCAAGAGTGCTTAGTTAAGAAAATCCACCAAAAAAAACAACCGGATAATTTCAAGGCTCCTCACTTGTGGGTCAATGCATCAATAAGATCAGATTTCGTAAGCAGTTGAAGCCTTCCATCGGAGAGACTGATCAATACCCCTGAGGCGCTTTGCTGCAATTTTTCGGATAGTTCGGAGATTGCAGCATCCGGCGGGCAGACCGGAAACGGCTGTTCCATGAACCCGACCACCTTGGAATTCATCGCCTCATCGTTTTCAATCAGTATGGAAAGAATCTTGTTTTCACTGATACTACCGATCGGCGCGTTGTAGGAGACAATCGGCAACTGCGACACATCATTCTGTTTCATCATCTCGAACACTTCGGCCAGGGTATTTTCGGGATAGGCGAAAATAAGATCCCTGCGGGCTTTGAGCTGCAAAATATCCTCGGCGGTAATCTGATCAAGTGCTGATTTCTGTTTGCGGTAAAATCCCCTTTTACGCATCCACTCATCGCGGTACATCTTGCTGAGATAGTAACCACCAAAATCATTCATCATGACAACAATGCAGTCACTCTCCGTGTAGCCCGCACCGCTCTGCAGTGCAGCCGACATAACCGCGCCCGATGCTCCCCCGGCAAAAACGGCCTCCATCCGCAGGAGTTCCCTGCCGCAGTTGAACGCAGCATAATCGCTTACCTGTAAGATATCATCGATTACCGTCGGGTCCCAATAGGCTGACGGGTGCCGGGAACCGATCTCCTCAAGCTCCGAAAACTGAGGTGCTCCAGGGTTTCCGTTCCTGAAAAGAGCGGCATAGATTGAGCCCTGCGGCTCCACACCGATCACGTTAATTGCCGGGTTCTTCGCTTTCAGGTAACGGCCAAGGCCGAAAACCATCGCACCGGAAATCATGGGCACAAAAACATGAGTTACCTTTCCCTCCGTTTGGCGGAAAATCTCACTGCCGGTAGCTTCAAAGTGAACCTTGAGACTGACAGGGTTCTCATACATCCCCGCAAAAAATGCATTGGGCATATTGTTAACCAGACTCTCGGCCACATTCTTGCAGCTGCGGGGAGCACCCGGAAGGGCATCTGAAGGAGTAATAACCAGTTCAGCACCGATAGCTTTGAGCATATCGCGCTTTTCCCTTGATATTTTATCAGGCGCGGCAAGCAGCAGCTTGTAACCGCGACTGACACCGGCCATGGCAAGGGCAATGCCGCTGTTGCCGTATGTCCAGTCTACAAGGGTCATTCCCGGATGAATCAGGTCGCGCTTTTCAGCATCACTTACAATCGCTGAAGCCACCCTGTAGTAGTGGGAACAGGCCGGGTTCATATATTCGAGTTTAGCCATAACTTTCGGTCTGATATGGCGCGCCATTTGCTTGATCAGAATAAGCGGTGTCTCTGCTGCAAGCCCGAATATATCGTTGTTCGGCATCATGATGGCTGAAATGGTTTAACGTGGCAAGTTCGGCTGATCACCTGTTCAAGGGAAAATATACATTAATTGTACAATTCACGATACCGGCTGAATATGATTGATCGACGGTTTGATAATCAGGTGTAAAATATGTTCTTTAACAGAAGGATACCCGTTTATTTGTTGCGCAATTTCCCGATTCGTCAGGATTTATGCGGTGCGTTAAGGCTGCGACCTTATAACTTCAAATTCTTCTCCCGATATGACTGAAAAAGAGCCGGACTCCGGTGCAGGAATCACTCCGCCGGAAAACATGACGGAGGCCCTTGTTTGTATCGACCACCTGTTGTGGAATACCCGCCTGATCCGCAAACAGGTCGGCGAAACTCCCCGTATCATGGGTATCGTCAAGGCAAATGCTTACGGTCATAACGTCCATAAAGTTTCGACAGCTCTTGAAACAATTGGCATAAGGGATTTCGGTGTAGCTAACATCCATGAAGCCATTGAACTGAAAACCGGAGGTGCGCTGAAAAATCCGGCCTCCATTCTCGCTTTTTCATCACCGCTCACCTCTCATATCGAGTATTTCCTGCAACACGATATCGACATGACGCTCTGTGACAGCGAAACCCTGCAAGCTGCGGAGGAGATCGCGGCGGCACACAACAAAACCCTCTCCGTTCAGCTCAAGGTCGATACGGGGATGGGACGGCTCGGCGTTCACCCCTCAACGGCCATGGAGTTGCTCCGTCGTATTGAGCAGGCAGAGCACCTGCAGCTCAAGGGAATCTATACGCACTTTGCCGACAGCTCTTCACCCGGAGGGTTTACCGCACAGCAACTTGCGGAGTTCAAACGGCTCACCTCTGAATACGAACATGCTGTATCGCATACTGTCTGCAAACACGCAGCCAACAGCGGCGCTATCCTTACCGCTCCCGCTTCCTGGCTCGACATGGTACGCCCGGGAATTCTGCTTTACGGCTACCACCCGGCGAAGCACACCCCCCTGCGACTTGAAGTGAAACCGGTCATGCAGATTGAGGCAAAAGTCATTTTCATTAAAACCGTAGAGGCAGGAACCACTATCAGCTACAACCGGCGATGGAGTGCTCCGACTCCCCGCTCTATCGCCACCATAGCTGCAGGGTATGCTGACGGTTATGCAAGAGTACTCTCCGGCAAGGCAACGGTAATGATCAACGGCAAACCCTACCCCCAGGTAGGGACGGTCACCATGGATCAGATTATGGTTGATCTCGGCACTGAACATGATGTCAAAAAAGGAGACAGGGCAACCCTGTTCGGGTGGGATGGCCCTTCGGCTGAAGAGCTTTCAGAGATTGCCGGCACCATAAGCTATGAAACGCTCTGTTCGGTTTCGACGAGGGTAAAGCGTATTTTCATATAAAGAGGGGTCAATAATAGTCAAACGCCTGTCATGAAGCATCTGGAAAATCTTGCTCGAAAGCTCAGCCTGACGAAAGCAGAGATTTCGCTGATCTCGATGCTTCTCGGCTTTCTGGTGCTTGGTGGGATCCTGAAAAATTTCCGGTCAATGGAGGAGACCGATCAGCTTGTCAAAAAAGCTGAATCGGCCAGACTGCGTGAAGCCGAAGTTGACAGCCTTCTCCGGTTTGCAGCAATCGATCAGACAACTGTCAGGGAGGATGTACTTCAGGAGGTTACGGATGCAGAGCGTGAAGAGTCTTCTGAAAAGCCTGCCTCACACCGCTCTGCAGGGAAAAAAACCTTCAGCGGTACGATCGCCTTCAATAAAGCCGGCAAAGCAGAGTTGCAGAAAATCTCCGGAATAGGGCCGGTCATGGCCGGACGCCTGATTGCCTTCAGAGCTTCAAAAGGGGGGAAAGTAACGCAATTTCAGGATTTTCTCGACGTCAAGGGGATAGGCAAAAAGAAACTGGAAGTTCTGAAAAAACATTTTACCCTCGAATAATGAGCAAGAGTCAGATAGCATGTACTATTGATCCGGAAGAGTGCTCCATAGTAAGAGTGAAAACCTCCGGCAGTGACGGATACTGCCTCAGCGGGTGTAAAACCTTTTCGTTTGGCAGTAACACGCTTGCTTCATCGAAAAGCGAGCGGCTCTGGATAAAGCTCTCGGAAGAGACGGCCAGGTGGCCGGGGGAAAATCTTGCGCTCTCTGTTGAGCCTCAAGCCTATCTCCCTCTTCCTGCCAGCTTTCCTCTTGAAGCAACCCCTGAAGCTGCAAGAGCATATTGCCGGATTGAGGCGGCGTACTTTTTAACCCGCCCCGAAGAGTATCTCTGTGACATTACGGGTTATGCTGACGGGAGCGTTACCAACACAACGCTTGCAAAACAGTTGCTGCTCTTTTACCCTGCAGAACCCTGCCGCAAGGTAACCGGGTATTTTGCACCAACTCACCCGATCAACTTCAGCGGTTCGACACAGCCCGCACTTCTCTACCTCTCAAAGCTTACCGGCAAAACGCAGGTGATCCTTGAGCTTGAAGAGAACCATATACTCTTTGCCATCGCGAAGAGTGGACAAATGGAAAGATTTTCGTACCGGAGGGTGAAAAACCGTGAGGAATCAAGATACTTCTCGATGAAGGAGCTGCTCGATAACCCGGTCTGCCGGGAAATCGAGGTTCAGGTTACAGGGAAACTGGCCGACAGGGCCATGACCAAGCAGATCCGCAAAGAGAGCGCAGTTAGTATGAAGCCGCTCGGCATTCCATCGTCGATCTCCATCAGTAATCCCGATAAATGCCGCTTCTCTTCCGCTTCTGCCGTAAAAGCCATCAGCACGGCGCTGATGGCTCTGGATGGCAAGAGATAACCTACACAAGACACAACTATAAATCGTCGTGAGCGGTTTGAGGGCAAGGCGGACGGAGCGCAGAAGCCGGAGTGTACAAGCGAGTACATGAGGATTTCGAGCACCGCCCAACGAAGCCATCAAATTGCGGAACAGATTTATAGCAGTGTTCTACCCTTTTTTGGCGATAACCACTTCAGCAATCTGCACTGCATTGGTGGCCGCGCCCTTGCGGAGGTTATCGGCCACAATCCACATATTGAGGGTCCGGGGGTGCCAGTAGTCGCGGCGGAGCCGGCCGACAAAGACCTCGTCACGCTCGTATGAGGTGAGCGGCATCGGGTAGAGGCTCGCCGAAGGATCGTCCTGTAAAATAATACCGGGTGCAGTACGAAGAAGCTCACGCACCTCATCGATCTCAAAGTCACGATCAAGCTCGATATTGAGCGACTCACCATGACCGCCATAAACCGGAATGCGGACGGTAGTCGGAGAGACGCTGATGGTGTCGTCACCCATGATCTTGCGGGTCTCGTTAACCATCTTCATCTCCTCCTTGGTATAGCCGTTATCGGTAAAAACATCGATCTGCGGCACGGCATTGAAAGCTATCTGGTGAAAATGGGTAAACTTCTCCTGCTTCTCTCCGGCCAGCTCGCTCTCAAGGGCGTCGCGCCCTGCCTTTCCTTTTCCGGTAACCGACTGATAGGTTGATACCACAACCCGTTTCAGGCCGAACCGGTCATGAAGCGGCTTGAGCACAACCACCATCTGGATGGTTGAACAGTTGGGGTTGGCTATAATGAGTTCAGGAGTACCATCCGCTTTGAAAATGGCTTCGGGGTTAACCTCGGGCACAATGAGAGGAACCTCGGGGTCCATACGAAACGCCGAAGAGTTGTCAATGACTATAGCGCCCTCTTCGGCAGCTACTTTAGCCCACTCCTTGCTGGCAGTTGCTCCGGCAGAGAAAAGTGCAATATCAACACCCCGGAACACCTCTCTTGAAGGCAGCTGTGTAATGAACTCCTTGCCCTGAAACTTGACAACCTGACCGGCACTCCGCGATGAGGCAAGGGGAATAATCTCTGTGGCAGGAAAATTCCGCTCTTCGAGAACCTGAATCATGGTACGGCCGACAAGGCCGGTTGCACCCAGTACTGCCACCCGGCAGCGGGAATCCGAACTACTCATATCTTGTTTTATATCGTTGGTTTAATAATTCAATATCAATTTTTTTGAATGATCGTTGAGGTACTCCGCATGGTCACGAATCTTTCCCTCCCGTGCATAACCTTCACACTCCTCGCTGTAGGAGCAGAGCATATCAATAACCAGCTCCCAGTTATCTTCACGAACCAGTTTGTTGCGCACCTGTGAAACCATTGGTAACCCTTTCAGGTATGTTGAATAGTGACGGCGCATCTCAAGCACCCCGTACTTTTCACCCTTGAACTCCACGGATAGTTTCAGGTGCTCCACCGCAGCATTTATTCTCTGACGAAAGTCAGGCGGAGGTAATGGTATTCCGGTTTTCAGAAGGTGCTTTGCTGCAGCGAAGATAAAAGGATTTCCGATTGAACCGCGGCCGATCATCACCCCGTCGGCACCGGTTTCATCAAACATACGGACAGCATCCTCAGCCGACCAGATATCTCCGTTAGCTATGATCGGTATGCAGGCATGCTCTTTGACTTCACGAATCCAGTTCCAGTCCGCTCTGCCTTTGTACATCTCACTCCGTGTGCGTCCATGAACGGCGAGTGCCTGAATGCCGGCACCTTCAAGACGGTGCAGCACATCAATGACGTTGATTGACTCCCGGTCCCACCCGATCCTTGTTTTGGCTGTTACCGGAATGCTTACCGCCTTCACCACCGCCTCGGCAATGAGGGTCATCTTTTCCGGCTCCCTGAGCAGGGCCGCACCGGCTCCCTTGCCGGCAACTTTTTTGGTCGGACATCCGAAATTGATGTCGAGATAGTCCGGCCTGAACTCTTCAGCAATAACAGCCGCCTCAATCATCGACTCGACGGTACTGCCGAAAATCTGCACGGCAAGCGGCCTCTCAATTTCGTCAGCCCTGAGCTTGCGAACAGTCTTCTCCGCACCCCTGCGCAAAGCCTCTGCACTGATAAACTCCGTATAGACAATGTCCGCCCCATGCTGCTTGCAGAGCTGTCTGAATGCCCTGTCGGTAACATCTTCCATGGGAGCAAGAATAACAGGACGGTCAATAGCTATCGATCCAATCTTCATCCCTGCTCTTTAACGATCTCTGCAGGTACCTTCATCAACTCCTTGACCTGTGCATGAACCTTTTTGAAGAGCGCCGGATCCTCACGAAGCGCTTTCTTGACGGTTTCACGTCCCTGGCCGAGCTTGTCCGGACCGTAACTGAACCATGATCCGGATTTTTTAACCACACCGAACTCAACAGCCAGATCGATCAGTTCACCGATGACCGAGATACCCTCTCCGTAAAGAATATCGAACTCTGCCGTCCTGAAGGGAGGAGCGACCTTGTTTTTAACCACCTTGACCTTGGTACGGTTGCCGATAATCTCATCGCCATCCTTGAGCTGGGCAATGCGGCGGATATCGAGACGAATGGAGGAATAGAATTTCAGCGCCTTGCCGCCGGTTGTTGTCTCAGGGCTGCCGTACATGACACCGATTTTATCCCGAAGCTGGTTGATGAAGATACAGACACAGCTTGATTTTGAAATGGCACCGGTCAGCTTGCGCAGGGCCTGGCTCATAAGCCGGGCCTGAAGACCTACAACACTGTCACCCATCTCCCCTTCAAGTTCAGCCTGGGGAACAAGGGCAGCAACGGAATCAACGACGACAACATCAACCGCACCGCTTCTGACGAGTGTCTCCACAATGGAGAGGGCCTGTTCACCGGACTCCGGCTGACTGATGAGCATGGAGTTGATATCGACACCGAGCCTGCGGGCATAGCTCGGATCAAACGCATGTTCAGCATCAACAAGAGCAGCAATTCCTCCATCTTTCTGGGCCTCGGCAATCACATGAAGGGCAAGGGTGGTTTTTCCTGAAGATTCAGGACCATATATTTCTGTAACCCTGCCGCGGGGAAGGCCTCCGACACCGAGAGCAAAATCAAGGGTCATCGATCCGGTTGAAATGGAGAGTACCTGCATAACCGCCGAACTGTCACCGAGACGCATGATAGCACCCTTCCCGAACTGTTTTTCAAGAGCATCAACAGCAAGATTGAGTTGTTTGAGTTTTGCCGGATCGACAACCGGCGGCACACTCTGTTCTATTTTTTGGGTATCCATGGTACAAGTGTTAGAAAATTTGAGAAGAGCGGCTCCTTCAGGTTACAATAGTCATAAGCGTTTCCGAAAGTTCCCGGTAACGCAGGGTCAACTCCTGCACTGAGCGGCTGTTGCTGTATGAGAGCGGTCGTGATGAAATACGTATGCTTTCCAGACTGATAAATGAGGGCGAATTGGTAACAATCGACCAGATCTCCCCTCCGAGACCGGCCAGAAACCCGAAGGTGTCGGGGACCATGAAAACCGGGCCCATACTGCTACCGGCAAGGCTGCCGATGCGATCGAAAAGCTCCCGGAAGAGCAGGTTATGACCGACAACCAGATATCGCTCACCTGTCCGTCCTTTCTGCCATGCAGCAATATGCGCGTCAGCCACATCGCGAACGTCAACAAAACCGGTACCTCCTGAAGGACAGAGCGGCAACCGGCCCTGGTATATCAGACGAAGCACTTCGTTGGAGGAGCTGAGAGAAGCCGAATTGTTCTGATCAACACCAATAACAACTCCGGGATTAACCAACACGACATCAAGCCCTTCGGCCACACCGCGAAGTCCCTCAAGCTCCGCCAGATGCTTTGCCTCCATGTATCCATTCCTGCGCTGCCACTCCTGAAACGTTGTCAACTCGCTGGCAGGCGAACCGTCCTCTGTGGAACCGACAGCAGCGATGGAGCTGGTCAGTACAAGCCTTCGAACATTGTTCAAAATGCAGGCATTAACTACGTTTCTGGTTCCTACGACATTGTTTTCATAAAGCGCGTTACGGAAATTACCGGTGTAGGAGATCAGTCCGGCGCAGTGAAAAACCGTGTCAGCACCCCTTAACGCTTCATTGAGCGCGAGAGGATCAAGAATATCCGCCCGGACAACGTCAACCGGAAGTGATTCAAGAAAGGAGCAGTCCGAGCTTTGGCGGGCTATTACCCTGATGCTGAGCTGCCCGGAGAACCGGGAGAGAAGCGCAAGAAGAATCTGGGAGCCGATATAGCCGGTACCCCCGGTTATGACAATTGATGAGTTGGGCATGAAATGCTGAATATTTCCCTCTTTCTGCTCCCTTACCCACCCCCGGTGAAACTCAGGGAACAACCCTCTTTACTGATAGCGGGGCAAAATGTCCGATCTGCTCGATTTTCACTGCCTGAGAAATGCGCCCAGACCGGCAGGGTAAGTTTGACAGCAAAGCTTCACTGTTTATAAAAATAAGAATTAAAACTACATTGCATTCAATTCCGCTCATAAGCATCAGAAAAAATTTCGGTAATGACAAATGAAAACATGCTGTATCAGACAGCACCGGTTCAGCAGGAGCTTCTGACGAACGGATTACAGGTTGTTACTGATTCAGTTTCACACGTTGAAAGCATTACACTCGGCATACAGATCAATGCCGGCTCGCGCGATGACCCGGAGAGTGCTCCCGGTCTGGCCCACTTCATTGAACATGCACTCTTCAAGGGAACAAAAAAGCGAAGCTATCTTGATATCGCACGAAATATTGAAAAGCATGGCGGTTATCTTGATGCTTATACAACAAAGGAACAGACCTGCATCTACCTGCGCTGCCTTTGCGAACACCTTGAGCCCTCCTTTGAACTGCTTGCCGATCTGGTCTGTGACCCGACCTTCCCTCCCGAAGAGATAGAGAAGGAAAAAGAGGTGGTCATTGAGGAGATAAGCAGCGTCAACGATACACCGGAAGAGCTGATTTTCGAGGAGTTTGATCTGCGCTCCTTTCCCCTGCATCCACTCGGCAGACCAATTCTCGGCAGCGAAAAAAGCGTCAGTGAATTTTCGGATAGTGACCTGAAGCAGTTCATGCGCCAGCACTATGTCCCCCGAAATATGATGCTCACCGCAACCGGCAACGTTCCGCATGACGATATCGTGAGACTCTCCGAACGCTTTCTCGGCAAGCTTGGAGAGGAAAATGGCGAGCAATACCATCGCCAGCCTTTCCTCGCAGAGCACTATACACCGTTTGAGCTGACTCTGAAAAAACAACTCTTTCAGGCACAGATAGTGCTCGGAACCGCTGTTGCGCGACACGACCCGATCTTTTACAGCCTTATGGTGCTCAACTCCATGCTTGGTAATGGCATGAGCTCCCTGCTCAACCTGGAGCTTCGTGAAAAACGGGGGCTGGCCTATAATGTCTATTCATCCCTGACTTTTTTTGATGATCTTACCGCTCTGAACATCTATGCCGGAACTGAGAGCAACAAAACAAAACTCACCATTGAGCTCATCAGGGAGCTGCTCCAAAGCGATGCGCTGAAGCATCCTGACCCGGAAGAGGTCGATGCGGCAAAAACAAAGCTGCTTGGCGCTCATATCATGGGGCAGGAAAAGATGACACGAAGAATGTCGCAAACATCTTCAGACATCGCCTATTTTGGCCGATGTATTGGTCCGGAAGAAAAAACCGCATCGATCAAGGCGGTAACCGCTGACGATATAGCAAATGCCGCCTCGGCAATACTGCTTGCACCGCCCCTGTCGACACTGGTCTATAAACCGAAACGGTAAGCAGGCGTCTACCGGAGGTTCTCTTTTATTAAAGAGGAATAATTCGTATCTTCTGAACTTTACATTTTGCACAATTCCAATTAACCACAGAGAGCCTTGCAAAAGAATATCAAGAACGTCAGCGAAACCGAACAGGAAGTGGAAATAATCCTTTCCGCAGAAGAGTTCGGTGCCGATTATAACCAGGAACTGGAAGAAGCTAAAAGAACCATCCAGATCAAGGGATTCAGAAAAGGACATGCTCCTGCAAGCCTGATCAAAAAACTCGCAGGTCCGTCGATTGAGGCAAACATAGCTGAAAAACTGGCTTCGAAACATTTCGGTGAGATTGTTGAAGCCGAAAACATCAAGCCGGCAAGCCGCGCCCAGCTGATTGATTTCACCTTTACGCCTGATCTCCTGACTATCCGGCTCTCCTATGATATCCATCCCGAATTTGAGCTCAAGGATTACAGCGCCTACCCCTTCACCCGGAAAAGCTACTCGATTACCGATGAGGATGTACAGCGTGAAATAAATCTCATTCTCAAGGGTCACGGCACCATGATCACCGTGGATGAACCCGCAGCAGCGACTGACACCGTAATCGGTGATGTCATCCATATCAACGCAGCAGGCGAACCCGACGAAGAGCAGAAAACCGACAACCATCACTTCAACCTTGAGTATCTTCCCGAGGATAACCCCTTCCGCAAAGAGCTGACAGGGAAAAAGGCAGGTGATGTCGTTGAGGTTACTGCCGATCAGAAGGATGCCGATATAGAGCCAACCAGGTTCCGGGTTACCATCAGTGAAATCAAGCGCCTTGAACTTCCTGAACTGACCGATGAACTGGTCAAAGAGATCACCGGCGGACGGTTTGAGTCAGTTACCGACTTTACCGGCGATGTCCGCATTCAGCTCACGCAGCACTTTGAAGCAAAATCCGAAGAGGAGCTGCTTGAATCAATCTCGGCCAAACTGATTGAAGAGAACCCGGTACCGACTCCGAAAACCATGGTAGAGTCATTCTCGAATATGCTGGTTGAAAATGCCAAACGGCAGATGGGTGGAAACTTCCCGAAATCCTTTGATGATGCCCAGTTCCGTCTGGCCATGAAGCCGAATGCGGAGAAACATGCCCAATGGCTTCTTATCAGCCAGAAAATCGCCGAACTTGACAAGCTTACCGTGACGGACGATGACATAAAGGCCTATGCAGAAAAAGAGGCAGGCAAAAATGCATCGATGAATGCTGAAGATCTTCTGAGCACCTACCTCTCGGCAGAGTTCAGGGATTACATCACCGACACCATTCTCAAAGAGAAAATCTATGAGATCATCAAGTCGAAAATAACGATCACCGAGGAAGCAACACCAATTCCGGTTCACCACGCCTGATCAGCACCAATTACCATAAAAAAGGCAGGAGTTCCGGGAGGGACTCCTGCCTTTTTCTGTTTCTGCTCTCCGTTCACGGTTTTCTTCACCTCTGGCGCAGAATAACCCTTATGCGCGCTCAAGCAGCGCCGTAGCTACCGCAGCATGGCGGTCATGCGAAATAGATATTTTCACACAACACCCTTCGGGAAAACAATCGAAATCAACGAGCCGCACAAAAGGACGGCCACGACGGTCATTGAGAATTTCAAAGCTCTTCCAGTGCACTTTTCCGGATAATCCCGTTCCAAGAGCTTTAACAACCGCCTCCTTGGCGGCAAATCTTCCGGCAAGACTTGCAATGACCTGCGGTTTATGGAGGCAAAGATTGATCTCCTCTTCGGAAAGAAACTTTTGGAGAAACTTCATGCCATACCGGTTGTATACCTTTTCGATCCGATCCAGTTCGACAATGTCCACTCCAATCTCCATCTTCCCGCTCCTTCAGGTCAGCTTTATGGTCATTGAAAGATCAAGAGCCTTGACGCTGTGCGTCAGCTCTCCGACAGAGATGAAATCAACACCGGTTTCAGCAACTTCAAGTACATTGCGCATACCGATGTTACCCGATGCTTCAAGCTGAACCGTGCTGCATGCGCTCCTGACATAATCAACCGCCTCTTTCATAAGATCCGCAGTAAAGTTATCAAGCAGGATAATATCCGGCATACAGACCAGCGCCCGGCTCAACTCATCCATGCTGCGTACTTCGGTTTCAATCTTTACATCAAGGTTCTGTTTTTCACGGTATTTCTGGGCCCGGCGAATTGCCTGGGCAATCCCGCCTGAAGCATCAATATGATTATCCTTGATAAGAATCATGTCAAACAGGCCGAAACGGTGGTTAACTCCGCCACCGATCCTTACCGCCTCCTTGTCAAAATAGCGCAAACCCGGCACCGTTTTTCGTGTGTCGAGAATCCTGGCTGCCGTATGGCTGATCCGGTCAACATAGGCTCTCGTTCTGGTCGCAATACCCGACATGCGCTGCATAAAATTAAGCGCGGTACGTTCACCGACCATCAATGGAGCAACCTTCCCATTGATTTCAAATATCAGATCACCACGGTGAACCTCTTCACCATCATTTCGATGCAGCACAACCGACAGTTCCGGATCACAGGCGTTAAAAACCTGCCTGGCAACGTCAACACCACCTATAATACCATCCTCTTTAGCTTTTATCTGCGCACTGCCCACCTGGCCGGGCTCAATTGTGGCAAGCGTTGTAATATCACCGGTATAGCGATCTTCCTCAAGGGCCAGCATAATGGCCCTTGAGCGGCATCCCTCATAAAAATCGTTCCGCGCCTTCATCATAATTGCCGCACCTGATACATTATTAAATAATTGTTCTCTCCCCGGCTGACTCTCCGGGCGATTTAAAGGTAACACTTTTTTACCAGAGAGCCCACGACCCTCTCACCTGCAATCCGGTCATCTCCGTCCGGTGTTTTCCCGCCCTTTACACTCCGGAGAGGAAGAGCGGAGAATTTACTTTTTCAGGTTTTGATTTACGGGTTTTGTCATTAACATTATTAGCTTGCATGACATTGATCATCTGAACCTTATTTATGACACAGCACTCCCTCTCATGCGTCCGGCTGGTAAACATGGTCTTCTATGCACACCACGGAGTCCTCAGGGAAGAGCATACGGTCGGTGCGAAATATGAAGTCGATGCGGAACTCTTTTTTGACTATACCGATGCAGCCAAACACGACGATATCACCAAAACCATCGATTACGGTGCGGTCTACCGCAAAATCAGGGCAGCGCTGACCCTCAGAAAATTCTTTCTCATCGAGGCAGTCGCCTATGAGATTGCTCACGAGCTCCTGCTCGACTTTCCGGTTATTGAACGTCTCTCCATCAGGGTACGCAAGAGGAACCCGCCTGTTGACGGTATCTGCGACTATGCCGAGGCTGATTACACGACATCCCGTCACTGATACTATGACGCCGCACAAGGTATTTATCGGAATCGGATCCAATATCGGAGATCGCCTGCACCATCTTCAGGAAGCGGTTGACCGGTTGAGCCTTCTTGAGAAAACAGCCGTGGTGCGAGTCTCGCATGTATATATGACTGAACCGGTAGGAGAGGCCGGCCAGAACCGGTTTTACAACGGGGTTGTTCTTCTTGACACTGCCCTTGCACCTGAAGAGCTTCGCCGGCAGTGCAAAATTATCGAGCAGGATCTCGGCCGGCCTGAAACCTATCCACGCTGGAGCCCGAGGGTTATCGACCTTGATATTCTGCTCTATGATGATCTGGTGATCAGCACACCTGCACTAACCATTCCTCACCCTGAATTGCATTGCAGGAAGTTCGTACTTCTGCCAATGCTCGATATCGCCAATCCCCTCTATCCGGCAACCGGTGAGAGCGTCCTGCAGCTTCTCGACCGATGCAGTGACCGGTCGGTGCTGATAAGGGTAAGAGAGTCCATCAGAGTGTAAAAAAAAGGACGGACCGCCGAGAAGCCGTCCGTCCTTTTTTAACGCTTTTTTTCAGAGAACAGAGCTGAAACTGCTCTCAGTTGGCAAAGGTGATATTGAGGTTGCCTCCTGCAAAATCAGCGCCTTCGGTCTTGCGCCCGACCAGAACATTCGGAAGAATAATGCTCTTGCGGAAGTTGTTGATATCAACCAGCAGCTCATCACCCTTGATATTGACATTGAGCTTCGTTACCTCCACGTTCGGCAGATAGAGACTCAGCACATATTTACCATTGACTTTCTCAAGAACCTGGGTTCTCTCATTGGAGTAGAGAATATCCGCCGGATTTTTATCACCGAACATCTCCTGACTCAGCACATGAAGGCGGTCGGTATTGATAATTTCGGCCGTAGACTGTTTCACCTTGAAAATCGGCACCGGAAAGAAGCAGTTATCGATCACACCGAGATATTTGGTCTGGATGTCAATCAGGCTCTGAAGGTATGAGTCTGTTGAGCTTGACGGAAGAATCTTGTTGACTACAGCAGCATCAAGCTTGTAACCGAAAAGATTGAGGTATGTCTGTACACGCAAAGCCTCCTTGATAACCATATTTTCAGGATTCAGAACAACCCGGAAAGTGGTTATGGACTTATCCTGAAGCATGGCATGAAGCTCTTTCATATGCTCGTTTACCTCAGGCATGAGTTTGAAGATATTTTTCTTCGGCATGAACTTGCTCAGAAGCGGTGCGGCAAAACCGATGGCCTTCGAGTGCCAGCCGCCGATCTTGTCGGAATACCAGCCATAGGATTCCGGCATGCCAAGCAGTCTCATGGTCTCACCTGTCGGCGCAGCATCAACAACAACAACATCATAATCTCCTGACTTGGCAGCCTTCCAGATATAACGAAGACTGATCATCTCCTCCATTCCCGGCATGATAGCAAGCTCTTCAGCGACCACCTCATTGGCACCGTCATGCATTAAAATAGAAGAGAAATAAGAGTAGAGTTCATTCCAGTTCTCCCTGATTTCGGCAAGAACATTAACCTCCATGGCAAAGAGGTTCTTTTCAACTTCCAATGGTGTAGAGGAGAGCTCAACACTGAAAGCATCGGCAAGGCTGTGAGCAACATCGGTGCTCATAATCAAAACCCGTTGTCCTCTTCGGGCAATTGCAGTTGCAGTTGAGGCTGAAACGGTGGTTTTCCCTACCCCTCCTTTACCCAAGTAAAGAATAATTCTCATGTTGGTAATAAAACTATTGAGTGGAGTTGATCTTGATTGCATGCTTGTTATCGATGTTCAGACCCTTATTACCCGTCATCCTCATCAGGGAGGTGAATGGCAGCAAAAGCTGCGGCTATCTCATCAGGATCCGGCATATCTTTCGCGACTGGTTGTTCCGGAGATTTCCCCTCTTTTTTCCCCTCTTCGGGAACAATACTGATTTTTTTTTTTTCCGTACCGGCACCATTCTCTCCTGAAAGCTTTGGAGCAACACGATCAGGCGCGGCGTTTTCCTGAACAGAGTCATCGATATGCAACATGTGCCTGACAATAGCCGGCTGGTTTTCGTCAAGAGTTTGAATGGATATGCTTTTGCGTTTCGGCATAGCATCATCATCATCAAGATCGGCAAAAGAGCGGGCGCTCTTCATGCCGGATGCTGATGAAACGGTGGTTACTTTTCCCGATGACGCTTCCCGACCGAAACAGTCATCATTCCGGGTAGCACCATCTTCACTGCTGATCTTGATCTTCTTTCTTTGACCGGTCGCCTCATCATCATCAAAAGGATCGCGACGATCTGGGCGTGAAGAGTCTCTGGAAGATCCTGAACTGGAACTGCTTTTTTGAGCGTTTTTCTTCGGTGAACCGCCAAAACTGGAAGAGAGCTTCATAAGCTTGCTTACCGAACCGATCATGCCGTCATTGCGGACAGCCGTCTTGACGATATTCATGATGAAACGCTCGGCCTGGGGATTATCAGATATACTGGTCAGCAGTTCGGTGATAGCTGAAAGCATTCCCGGCACATGCTGCAGGTCACTGCGCAGCTGATCACGAAGCTTGAAGGGTGCATCTCCAACCAGATCCTTCAGCGATTCAACAACTCTTTTCAGTGAAGCCGGATCGGTGGGAAGAATGTTTTCAAGCCCCTTGAGTGCATCCGCCGGAGAAAATCCACCCTGCCCATGTTCCTGGCCATGCGATGCTCCTGAAGGGGGCATTCCGGGCTGCTGAGCGCGCTCGGAAGGCGGATAACCCATATTTGCCTTGTACTGTTCGAGCAGATCCTGACCATAGCCAATATGACTCTCCTGCTGGGCCGGATCCGGTGCTGCTAATCGCAGCGTAATAATCTGGGGAATACAAACACTGCGAGCTGCTCTGAGGACTTCATCAGCAACTTCGTCCGGCAAGTTTTTACGGAAATTAAGGCCGAGATGCTCTTCTATGATCGACTCAATCACCGTATGCAGTTTTGAGATCTGTTCGGCTTCACGCAGTTCAACCATGTCAAAAATCACATAGACAGGATCTTTGTCCTCCCTGCGGATTTTCAGATTGAGCGTTGCAAAATCATGATCTTTATTGCGGCTGTTGACTGAAACCGTACCAAGATCAAATCTGTCGAGGAAGTCTTTTGCAGAACCCCGTGCCCAAAGATAAACCGCCTTGTCGGTATAGATCAGGTAGTCCTGAAATGCAATATTGCCGACACGTTCCTGATGTGATTCATAAAAGACCCCGTCAAAAAATGCAATGGGATTCTCCCCTGCATTCATAAGGCCTTTCTGAAAAAATTCGGTTATATCACTCTGCTCGGTCTGCCCTGAAACATACAAAGATATATTAGCCATTAACCCCTCTACCCGTTCACTTAACTCTTAATGGGACGTTGAAGCGAAATCTATTAAAATTTTAGAATAAACAGAAATTACTGATCCACAGAGCCTGTAAGCCCTCATGATCAGTAATGGAACTCAAAAGAGATTTACGGACGGAAAGCCGCGCGGAAAAAGCTCATGGAACGAGCTGACGTTGCTTTCAGCTTCTGCTATGGCTTGACACAAATAAAAAAAGGCAGTGAAACATTAAACTTTTCACTGCCTTGAAGAAAGAGGATCTCTATCTGCTTACTTCGCAAACTTTGAAGCGACTTCTTTTGAAGGAACAGCATAACCGGTAACCTCAGGTGATCCGCCACGAAGGCTTGTGCCTCCGCCCATGCTGCCATATGCATTGCGGTTGATTCTCATGGTGCCTTTGCCCAGTGAATCAAACAGCATACCAACAGTTTCCCAATGGCCTTCAACCATTACTTCAAAAATGCGGCCGGCTGCAGCCAGGATATCAGTAAAAACGCCACCACCACTCATAATTCCTCCTTGGAATTAAATTATTGGAAAGTTATCAGATATTTAAAACAGTATTCTGTAATCAATTTACAGTAATAAACGAAAAAACACAAAAAAAATTACAGGGACCAAACAGCAATCATCTGAACAGCAATCAAACGATTCTATTTTTTTACCGGTACTTTCTGAAATGAGCCGGTAAAATTCTTGACCGCAGTCGAGGCTGAAACCCCTACATCACCAACTGCAGTTGCTGCATTGCTCGTAGCATTCTCCACCGTTTCAACGGCGTTGGCGTAAAGCTCATTGGCTGTTCTTGAGGCATCCTTGACGGTAATGGCTACACGATCAATAGTCTCCCCGACAACACCACCGGTATTGCCAAGCAGATTACCAATTCCCGAAGCATCAATAACAGCACCGACGGTACCGGTTACGGTATCAAAAAGGCTTCCGGCAAGATTCAATCCCCCCACCACTGCGCTCTGTCCGGTCAAGAGAACACTTTCGGCAAGAAAGGTGAGGCGATCAGTAAATTCAAGTTCCTTGAAATCCTTACGCAGTTTCTGGTACGATTCCGACATATTTCCCTCCTTGGAAATGAGGCCCCAAAGCTGAGCCCCTGTTATGATATATAGCTAACAAGATTATATGAAAACAAGTTAAACATAAAAATCATCCGAAGCAAGCACTCTCGCACTACCCAGTCAAGTTCGCTGACTGAGATGACTTTTAGACTCATTTTGCAGACGGCTCTGCTCATTCCGGTCAAGATCAAAAGGAATATGGAGCCATTTATCCTTGAAAACGGCATTACCCGGCTCAAGTCCGGTAAGACTGATTGGAAGCGTGATGATTTTCCGCTGATTACCGATCTGGACATAGAGCTCATCACCGGTAACCCAGACATCAATATCTACAGGATTGGCAAACATCAGCTTCAGCTGAACCTCATACACATCCTTGATTCTGACAAACTTGATCGGTGGTTCATCATACATCATGTCTGAAGGATCACTATCACCATACATATCCCTGGCAAAGCGGTCAAGCGCCTCAAGACCGACAATTTCCCGTTCATACATCCTGAGTTTTTTAACCGGTAGCGGAGCAAAACCCTCCTCAATCTCGCCAAGATACTTCTGCTGAATCGTTTTCCATTTTTCAAGATAGCCGCTATCCTCCTCGGTGTCAAGCAACCTGTTGACAAGTACCATATCGACCTTGAATCCGTAAAGATTCAGATAGGTCAGAGCCCGCATGGTCTCCTTGATGGACATCTTCTCCGCATTCATGACCAGACGCACCGTGGATTTCACATTATCGGTCAGAATGTCGCGAATATCCTCAAGTTCATCAAAAACCTGGTCAACCGACTCTATGGCATCTTCAGGAGGCACAAAGTGCGCAATCTTGTCGGACATTTTTGAAAGCGGCTTGCTGAGCGGGCGGATTATATATTTATTGACATTTTTGATAGCTTTCATTCCCCAAGCAAGGGTATCGGGAAGAGAGAGAAGCCGGAGAGTCTCTCCGGTCGGGGCCGTATCGAGCACCAGTACATCATATAGGCCGGAGGCTTTATAGCGCTTTATTCTCAAAAGGGAAAAAAGCTCTTCCATACCGGGAAGAATGGTCATTTCATCGGTCATGACCCCTGAAACACCCTGGGCCATAAACACCTTTGCATAGTACTTCTGAACGGACTGCCAGTTCTGCTTGAGATCCACATAAGGGTTGACCTCGATGGCATGCAGGTTCTCCCGGATCTTTGTCGGTTCAGGGCCAAGAGGAAGGTTGAAGGAGTCCGACAGACTGTGCGCCGGATCAGTCGAAAGAATCAGGGTTCGATAACCCATGTCTGACAAACGGACCGCCGTAGCAGCAGATACACTGGTTTTTCCTACCCCGCCTTTACCTGTAAATGTTAAAATACGCATGAACCGAAGTTTGGAATATTTAAAGAATACGGGCAGAGAGTTCAAGATATAACTCTGAGCTTATTCTGCAAAAGATCAAACATACACAGTTCAATCGATGTTTAAAAAATATTATTCCGGCTGTTTTATACCTGTTTTATCGAGTCCGGCCGGCACAGAGTACTTATGGTGCATTATGCGTAAATCTACTCCTTCTCGGTGAGCTGTTGCGGTTTCAAGCTCCGGGGGAAAGCACTATCGGGTGACGGGTCCCGATACGATCGGGAACCAAACAAAGGAATTGTATCGGAGGAGGAAATTCATTGCACCACCGTAATGAAAAAGAGACGGTGTTGGCAAACAGCTTGCAAATGACAGGACAACTCTCTTTATTGATCTCTCAACCTCTATCCTCCTTTCACCCTCTTTGAAATGAGTCCCGTTATGATCGAAACGAACGCCATTGCAGATATCCGGGCAACAATCACAGAAAACCGGCGAATCAGCAGCGATATCAGCATCATTACGCTGGAGTGCCCGGAAATTGCCGCCGCGGCAAAACCGGGAAACTTTGTCAATATCAAGGTCAGTGACAGCACACAGCCACTGCTCAGAAGACCCTTCTCCATCCACAATGTGAGGGGCGGCTCAATTGATATCATGGTCAAATCAATCGGAAGCGGCACCGCCATCTTCAGCAACTGCGTTGCGGGAACTTCCATGATGGTACTCGGACCGCTCGGAAACAGCTTCAATACCTCCGGTCAGAACTTTGATACCGCTATCCTGCTTTCGGGAGGAGTAGGCACGGCACCGATGCTCTTTCTGGAAAGAGCACTTGCCCTTCACCAAAAAACGGTAATCAATCTGGTGGGAGGTCGAACAAAAGAGGATCTGATAGCCCCCGGACTTACCAACCTGATGTTCGCGACAAATGACGGTTCAGCCGGCTTCCGCGGGAATGTGGTTGAGCTGCTTGAGAGTGTACTGCCCACTCTTGAAACAAAAGGAGGACTCAAAGTGTTTGCCTGCGGTCCCAATCCGATGCTGAAGGCACTTGCCGGATGCTGCCGGCAGCATCACATCCCCTGCGAACTCTCCCTTGAATCGGTTATGGGCTGCGGCATCGGTATCTGCTACGGCTGCAGTGTTGAAATCAATACTCCTGACGGAAGCACACGCACTCTCCTGCTCTGTAAAGAAGGTCCCGTCATCGATGCTGAACTTTTTGTACTATAGAACACAGAGATATATCTTCAAAAAACATGGGAAAGGCATTCCCGAAAGCTTTTTTCAATGAACCCTGAAACACCATGGCAAGAGGACTCAATAAAGTAATGCTCATAGGCCGCCTTGGCAAAGATCCGGTTAGCCGTCAGGCCGGCAGCAACACCGTATGCAACTTCACCATAGCCACAAGCGAAACATTCAAGGATGCCCAGGGCTCGAAACAGGAACGGACCGAGTGGCATAACATTGCCGTATGGGGACGACTTGGCGAGATATGCCAGCAATACCTGACGAAAGGACGCGAAGTCTATATCGAGGGGAAACTGCAGACCCGAAGCTGGGATGACCCGAAAAGCGGCGAAAAGAAATATGCTACCGACATTATATGCACTGATATGCAGATGCTCGGCGGACAGAGGGATCAGGGTGCCGGTATGGGAGGATACCATGAAGGCGGTGCATCGAATTACGAGCGTCAGCCAGACAAAACTCAGCAACGCGATTATTCGCAGAGTGACTCTGACTATCCTGCCCCGTCTGCTCCTCCATCTGCACCCCTGCTTGAGAGCGACAAGGATGACCTTCCGTTTTAAAGAGAACGTGCTGAGTACCGGGTTCTCTGCGCCCGGTTCTCAACACCTGCCAACAGGGCGATCACGCAGGATCACCCCTACAGCAATCAAAAATTCAGAATTCAAAATCCATTATCTCTTCATACATAAATGGATGCACTGAAAAAGAGTATTCGGGCCGGAACCATCGCTCCGGTTTATTTCCTTTACGGCCCGGAAAGCTACCTGAAGGAAGAGGTTGCGGAGATGATAAAAACAGCACTCTTTCCTTCGGAGAGCGATGCTGCCGCAAATACGCATATCCTTTATGGCCCGGACCTCACTCCGGGAGAGCTTGTATCGAAAGCATCCGAGTACCCGATGTTCACCCAAAAGCAGCTTATTATTGTCCGGCAGTTTGAAAAAGTCAAAAAGCCCCCGACAAAAGAGCTGCAAAAACAGCATGAAGAGAAATTCAGCCGGTACATGCAGAATCCGGCAGATTTTACTGTTCTTGTTATCGATGCCGACCAGATAGAGAAAAAGGAGCAGGAAAAACCACCGTTCAGCACGCTGAAAATGTACCGCAAAGAGTTTCCGGTCATTAAAAATCCGGATCTCTTTGCTTCCGACAGGGCCAAATCCTCCGGTTGGAAGTTCGAACCTGATGCGCTCAAGGCCTTCACGGCCTATATCCAGCCCTCCGCTCGGGAGATCTGCCATGAGATTGATAAAATCATTATGTATGCTTCCGCACGAACCGGCCTGAAACTTATCACCGCTGCCGATGTGCTTGACTGTGTGGGCATATCACGGACCTACAATGTCTTTGAACTGGAAAAAGCTCTTGCAGCACGCAATCTCAGGCTCTGCAGCGGTATCTCTCTGATGATTATGGATCAGGAGGGGCAGAAGGAGGGACTCGGAAACATCGTCCGGTATCTCGCAACATTTTATATCCGTCTCTGGAAACTCTCTCTGCCCGAAGTCCGACAGCTGCCCCAGGCTGAAATCGCCAAAATTCTCGGCATGTACGGCAAGCAGGAGTACTTCGTAAAAAACTACCTGACCTACACCAGGTCGTTTTCACTCTCCGATACCGAACGGGCAATAGCCGCCCTGAAGGAAACCGATGCCGCACTCAAAGGACTGCTCCCCTACCCGGATGAAAAATTCCTGCTCCTGAAACTCATGCAGAAACTGCTGGGGTGAAAAAAGAAGAAAAAAACTCGTCAACCAAACTAAAGTTACGCTGCAAGATTCTTAAGTCTTCTATAGGTCTTGTAAGTCCTATGAGTCCTATAGGTACTATAAATGATTTTAAGACCTTTAACCAGCTACATCCACCCTTTTCGCCGGTACCAGTCAATGGTTATGGCAACGCCTTTGTCAAGGGGGGTACCGGCAATAAAACCAAGATCGCGTTCAGCCTTTTCCGGTGAACAGACCCAGTAGTCCTGAACCAGTTCATTTGCCTTGTCACGGTTAATAAGCGCAGGCCTGCCTGTAAAGACTGCTGCTGCACCAATAATATTTCCGACAAAAAAGACCAGAGGAATTGGCAGGGCGACTTTGTAAAGCCTCTGAAAACCAATCACCGGTCTTGCTGCCGCAATAACGTCATCCCATGACAAAGAGCGTGGCGAGGTAATATAATAAATCTGGCCTGCCGCTTTTTCAGAGCGGGCGGACAGCATGAGACCTTTGAGAAGATCATCAACGTAAATCATGCTGAAGCGCTTCCTTGCTGTACTGCCCGGAGAAATCAGTACTCCTTTTGCAAGCATCCGGAAGACCTGCAGAATATCACGATCACCAGGACCGTACACTGCCGGAGGACGAATGATGGTAACAGGAATTTCCCCTGCAAACTCCATACAGAGGGTTTCCGCCCTCAGCTTGCTTCGCCCGTAGGCACTCACAGGGTTGCATTGCTCCGACTCCCTGACACCGGAAAGCCCATCCGTTGCCGGGCCGGCAGCAGTAAGGGATGAGACAAGCAGAAAGCGCTTGAGCCCGGGATTATGCCTCCTTACTGCCGTAAGCAGGTTCCGGACCGGCATAACATTTCCGGCTTCAAAACCGGCTTCATCAACTGCTTTGGTAACTCCGGCAAGATGCACAATTCTGTCAACTCCCTCTACGGCTCTGGCAAGAGCCGTATCGTCAGTGAAACTGCCACGGACAATCCCGATCTTCCCGGATGTGGGAGCTCCGGCACTTTCGGGACGAAGAAAAACTTTTATCTCTACCCCTTCCTTTTCAAGCAGACTCAACAGCCTCGAACCGATAAAGCCCGTTGAACCCGTCACTAATATTGTTTCACCCATACCTGCTTTTGTTCATTTTTATAAAACAGTTACGCCCATTACACGGCTCTTTACGGTCTGACAGGAAAAAAACCGGATCGTGTTTTGACAAAAAACATAAAAAATTTGATACATTTCGGTTCGAGGCTAAAAGCGCCCTGCTGAAACCCGGTCAACAAAAGAGAAAAACAAAAAGTAACGACCGTAAGTACAAGAAATTCCAGCTTTTTTTGTTACAGCTGAGATAAATTTGCATTCCTGTGGATAAAACAAAAGATTTATTTAAAAAATGTATTGAGTTTACCCTTGCCGATGAAGTCAAGGCTCAGGGTGTATATCCATTTTTTCATCCGATAGACGAAAATGAAGGGCCGGTAGTATCCTTTGCAGGACGAAAACTCGTTATGGCGGGCTCCAACAACTATCTCGGCCTGACTGCAGACCCCAGGGTCAAAGCTGCATCAATCAAGGCGATCAACAAATACGGAACAAGCTGCAGCGGATCACGATACATGACCGGAACCGTCAATCTTCATATTGAACTTGAAGAGAAGCTGGCCGACTTTTTCGAGAAAGAGCGCTGCCTGCTCTTCAGTACCGGTTACCAGACAGGCCAGGGCATCATCCCTACCCTCGTGCAGCGTGGAGAATATATTGTCTCTGACCGCGACAACCATGCAAGCCTTGTCGCTGCCTCCATCATGGCGCAGGGTGCAGGGGCAAACCTGGTACGATACAACCATAATAATATGGAGGATCTTGAGCGGGTGCTTCAGAAAATCCCTGAAACTGCCGGACGGCTGATCGTCTCCGATGGCGTTTTTTCGGTATCAGGTGAAATTGTGGATCTTCCCGAACTTGTAGCTTTGGCGAAAAAATACAATGCCCGCATTCTTATTGATGACGCCCATGCTGTGGGAGTTATCGGCAAAGGTGGCCGGGGTACACCATCGGAGTTCGGCCTGGTAAGCGAGGTTGATCTCATCATGGGCACCTTCTCAAAAACCTTTGGCTCACTCGGAGGATATGTCGCAGGCGACCGCTCCGTCATCAACTATATCAAACACAATGCATCATCGCTGATCTTCAGCGCTTCGCCCACACCGGCAAGCGTAGCTGCCGTATTGGCAACACTTGAAATAATCCGCAATGAGCCCGAGCTCACCGAGCGGCTGATAGCAAATACCGATTACGTTCGCCAGGGACTGCTTAAAGCCGGCTTCACGCTCATGCCCTCACGGACAGCCATTGTGACCGTTCTGATCAGTGACCAGATGAAAACTCTTCTTTTTTGGAAAAAGCTTTTTGATGCCGGGGTTTACGTCAATGCCTTTATCCGCCCCGGGGTTATGCCCGGTCACGAAGCGCTGCGAACAAGCTTTATGGCAACCCACCGCAAGGAGCACCTCGACAAGGTTATCACCGAATTCTCCACCATAGGCAGAGAGCTCGGAGTCGTCTGAGCTGCACATACATCGTTTATTTGCGTTATCCCCGGCCAAAACCGGGGATTCTTTTTCCTCCCCTCACCCTGATTTACGACACTTTCACCTGCACTTTTGCACAATTCCCTTTTTTTTTAATAAATTGTAAGTACTGTGACCACATGAAGAGTGATGCCCGGATTCTTGATAAGTAGTGATTGCTGATATAGCGTGTTGATGATTATTGCAAAGCTGACAAAGATTAACAAAGTTTTATCCTGTTTTTTTTCGTTCGTATCATTGCAACCAGACAACACACAACCATGAAAACAAAACATGCGCAGAAGTATCGCGTTGCCCGTTTTGTTCTGTCGGCATTTTGCCTGACGGCTACACTGATGCCGCTCCCTGCCCTCGGAGCTGACTACGGCATAGTAAAAGGTAAAATCACCGATAAGGCCGACGGTGAAGGCGTTTACGGAGCTTCGGTCAGTATTGCGGGGACAACCATTGGTACCACTACTGACACGAACGGTAACTTCACGCTTCCAAACGTTCCGGCAAAACAGCAGAAAATCGCCATCTCCATTGTAGGTTACGCCCCGGCAAGCCAGGTTGTTACCGTCGCTTCCGGCCAGACATACCAGATCAACCTGCAAATCGGCCAGACCACCATTATGGCTTCCGAAGTCGTGGTCGGTGCTTCACTCTACAAGCAGAACCGCCTTGATGTTCCGGTAACCGCCAACGTGGTCTCACAGGAAAAGATCAAGCAGCAGGCCAACCCGACTCTCGGTGAAGTCGTGGAGGATGTTCCCGGTGTTGTTATCACCCGCTCCGGTGGAACTTCATCATCCAGCTTGCAGATCCGCGGTTCGAATAATTTCAATGGCGGAGGAATCGGAACCCGCGTCCTGGGCCTCTACGATGGGTTTCCGATCAACGCCCCTGAATCCGGTGAGATCGTCTGGCAATCAATCAACATGAATGCTGCCGACAAGGTTGAAGTTTTGAAAGGCGCCGCAGCAACTCTTTACGGTTCAGGTGCCATGGGCGGTGTTGTGAACGTCTTCGGCCACCTTCCGGACAAACTAGAAATCAAGGCAGGATCAAGCATCGGCTTCTATGATGCACCGCCATCATCCGATCAAAGCCTTTATCGCCAGCCTGCGGGCACTTCTGCCACATCGGTAGGAACACCATGGATGTGGAACAGCTACCTTGGCCTCGGTAACAAAAGCGATAAACTGAACTACAGCCTACTGTATTCACACAGCGATGACGACGGTCACCGGGAGAACGCAAAGAACAGCATGGACGACATCAAGCTGAAAGCAAGGTATGACATTAATGCAACGCAATACTTGCAGCTGAGCAGCATATATACGTCGACATCCGGTGGCTACGCTTACAACTGGGCATACAATACCAATGTGGTCGGATTTCCACCAACGACTACATTCACGGTAATACCCAACAGAGCATATGACGTATACAGGACATATACCGGAGGTTATACCCCTTATCCTTATGCTGCGACTTATGATGAAATCTATTCTGACGATTTGATCAAAAGAAAAAATGCACTTATTGGCCTGAATTACGTTAATCTGCTCAGCGACAACGTTTCGCTCGATACAAGGGCCTATTACACTTACAACTCTACCCGTTACGAGTATAACAACACCAGTGCCAACCAGATATACCCAACTGGCGGAGGGGCTTATCGGGCTCCTTTCAATGGCACTTCAAGTCCAAGCCAGAAGATTCCCGGACAGTTCAATGAAACCAACAGCAGCCGCTATGGCGTTGGCGCAAAACTTGACTGGAAAGTAACCCCTGAAAACCGTATTCTTGTTGGCGTGGACCGCAACATCGTTTTGACCAGCACAACCCAGATTGCAGCACAATATCCTGTAATAAACCAGTTTAATGATATACAGGAAAACAATGCAGCCATCTTCCTGCAGGATGAGTGGAAAATGACAGACAAGCTGACCTCTCTTATGTCAGTACGTTACGACTGGAGCGGTATCAATGCAGACAATGTGTATACTACTGCGACGACAACTATCCCGCTAAACAACAAAACGGTTGAGGCCCTGAGTCCTCGCGTCGCACTTAACTACAAAGCAATGGACGACATGGCCCTGCGAGCCTCATGGGGCAAGAGCTTCCGAGCACCAACGCTATACGAACGCTTCGTCCGCGAAGCGGGTATCTTCAGCGGAACACCGAACCCCAACCTCGGAAAAGAGACTCTGACCGCATGGGAAGCGGGTGTATTCAAGCAGTTCGGTGAGCGGATTTCGGTCGACATCGCAGGATTTGTCAACAACTACAACAACCTGATCGAATCAGAAATAACCGGAAGCAGCTTCCAGTACAATAACATCACAAAGGCAAGGATCTATGGTATCGAAACGAATGTCAACATCCGTCCCGTCGATGATGTCAGCATGAACCTTGCCTACACCTACATGAACGCTAAAAACCGTTCATATGTCGCAGGGGCAAGTAGCACAAACGATGCTAACCCTGATCCGTACTGGCTGCCTTACAGACCGGCACACACCGCATCTGCAAGCGTTACGTGGAAGACAACCAAAGACCTCGCACTGAACGTTAACGGCCGTTATGTTGGAACGTACAAGGCCATCACAAACTTCTCGAATCCTTTAGGGACAGACTATCCCGGTGATTTCGTGGTGTTCAATATCGGCGCCAAGTACAAGGTCATGGAAAACTGCACAACATCCCTGACCTGCAACAACATCAACAACACGCAGTATGAGGAAGTTGTCTGGTTCCGCGCTCCAGGACGCAGCTATGTTGCTGGCGTAGATTTCACCTTCTGAGAAATCCGCAGGCTCTTTAGCTATTACATCTGCAGCCAGCCCCTCACCCCGAGGGGCTGGCTTTTTTAATCGTTAGCATTCATCAAGGGATTTTATTACATTTTCAATCCTGTTACAACCACATCAAACGCACATCTTTTGTAATTCTATGCATGATAAAATCAGAATTGCCGCTATTGTCGGGATGGAGCAATGCAATCAGCGGGTATGGCGCGAGGTCACGGCTAAAATTTCCGCACATGCCGAATTGACCCAATGGACCGATCAGGACCTTGAGCATCAGAACCCTGAAACGGCTGAAGCCATCCGCAATGCCGACTGCATTTTCACCACACTGATACAGTTCAAGGGACAGGCTGACTGGCTTCAGGAACAGATCGAACAGTCGAAGGTGAAAACCATCTTTGCCTATGAGTCTATGCCTGAAGTGATGCAGATGACAAAAATAGGCAGTTATGTCGTCTCCGGAGACGGAAGCGGTATGCCCGATATCGTCAAAAAGGTTGCCAAAATGCTGGTAAAGGGCCGCGATGAGGATGCACTTTACGGCTACATGAAGCTGCTGAAAATCATGCGCACCATGCTGCCCCTCATCCCGAAAAAGGCAAAGGATTTCAAGAACTGGATGCAGGTTTACACCTACTGGATGAACCCGACCACTGATAATCTGGCATCGATGTTCAACTACATCATGGCAGAGTACTTTGAAGCTGGAGTCAAGGTTGAAAAGGTGGTTGAGGTACCAACAATGGGCTTCTATCATCCGGATGCTCCGGAGTACCAGAGGGATCTGCACCACTACGAAAAATGGCTGCACAAGCATAAGAAAGGTTCTGACAAAAACAGAAACATCGGCCTCCTCTTTTTCCGCAAGCATCTGTTGCAGGAGAAGGAGTATATCGACAATACCATCCGGGCTATTGAAGCAAAAGGACTTAATCCCCTGCCGGTTTTTGTCATGGGTGTTGAGGGTCACGTTGCCGCCAGGGAGTGGTTTACCCATAACAAAATCGACATGCTCGTCAACATGATGGGGTTCGGATTTGTGGGCGGCCCGGCGGGCGCAACCACACCGGGCGCATCATCAGCCGCACGTGACGAGATTCTGGGCAAGATCAATGCCCCTTACGTCGTTTCACAACCGCTTTTCATACAGGACGTTGCATCCTGGAAATCGCAGGGCGTGGTACCGCTCCAGTCTGCGATGACCTACTCATTGCCGGAAATGGACGGTGCCGTATGCCCGGTTGTACTCGGCGCGATCAAGGATGGCCGTCTTCAGACTGTTCCTGACCGTCTTGAGCGGCTTGCAGGAATCGCCAAAAAGTTTTCCGAACTGCGTCAGCTTCCGAACAAGGCCAAAAAGGTTGCCCTTGTAGTTTACGACTATCCTCCCGGCATGGGTAAAAAGGCAAGCGCCGCTCTGCTGGACGTGCCGAAAAGTATCTACAATATTCTGTTAACGCTTAAAGCTGAAGGGTACAATGTCGGCGAACTGCCGGAATCACCGGAAGCCCTGCTTGCGATGCTCGACAAAGCTACCGATTACGAAATTCAGGCACATGAGCAGGAGTGCTTTGCCATTGACCGCGAGACCTTCAACAGCATCACCAGCTCAAGAGAGCGTGAACGCATTGAAGGACGCTGGAGCGGTTTCCCCGGCGAGATCGGACCGATCAAGCCCGACAAGCTCTTTATCGGCGGACTCACGCTCGGCAACATCTTTATCGGTGTTCAGCCGCGCCTCGGCATCCAGGGCGACCCGATGCGTCTGCTCTTCGACAAGGAGAATACACCACACCATCAGTATATAGCCTTCTACCGCTGGATCAGTCGCGTCTTCGGAGCGAGTGCCATGGTGCATATCGGCATGCACGGCACGGCTGAGTGGATGCCCGGTCTTCAGCTCGGTGTAACCGGTGACTGCTGGTCTGATGCCCTGCTCGGTGAGGTACCGCATTTCTATATCTACCCGATCAACAACCCGAGCGAGGCCAACATCGCCAAGCGTCGCGGCTACGCCACCATGATTTCGCACAACATTCCTCCGCTTGCCAGAGCCGGGCTCTACAAGGAGTTGCCTGCCTTCAAGGAGATGCTCAATGACTACCGCGAGCGCGGACTTGAAAAGATTGTGGATGTCGAAACCGAAGAGGTCATTCTCACCAAGGCTCAGCAGCTCAATCTGACTGATGACTGCCCGCGCATTGAGGGCGAAAGCTTCCAGGACTATATCAGCCGGCTCTACACCTATATGATGGAGCTTGAAGGCCGTCTGATTTCCAACTCGCTGCATGTCTTCGGAGAAACGCCGAAGCTGGAAACCCAGGTTACCACCATTACCGAGTACCTGAAGGTGCGTGGCAATGAAAAATCGCTGCCATCCATCATCATGCAGGCTATCGGTGAAGACAAACTCTTTGGCGATTATGCCTCGCTCGCAACCCGCGCCCGCAAGGGAGAACCGCAGGCCATGAAGGCCCGTGAACAGGTGGACGATCATACTCGCGAGTTTATCCAGCAGACCATTTTCGGCAAGAGCAATCCGGCAACTGTCTTTAACGTGCTTACCGGCGGAGCAAAAATTTCGCAGGAGATGGGTGAAGCCATAAACACTGCACTCCAGGAAGGAGTTGCTCTCAAGCGCGCTCTGGAGGATAACAGCAATGAGATGAAGGGATTCCTCCGCGCCCTTTGCGGCCAGTATATCCCTTCGGGCTCAGGTGGTGATCTGGTGCGTGATGGAGCAGGGATTCTGCCGACCGGACGCAACATCCACGCCATTGACCCGTGGCGCATTCCTTCGGAACTGGCATTCAAGCGCGGAAGGCAGATTGCCGACTCCATTATCAACCGTCACGTCGAAGAGAACAACGGCGAGTACCCGGAAACTATTGCACAGGTACTCTGGGGGCTGGACACCATAAAGAGCAAGGGTGAAGCTGTGGCCGTCATCATTCATCTCATGGGCGCCGAACCGGCTTACGATGCACAGGGCAAAATCAGCCACTACAGCCTCGTTCCGCTCGAAAAGCTCGGCCGTCCAAGAATTGATGTATTGATCCAGATCAGTTCGATCTTCCGCGACACCTTCGGAGTCCTTGTCGATCACCTCGACAAACTGGTCAAGGATGCCGCAAAAGCAATTGAACCGCATGAGATGAACCACATCAAAAAACATGTTGATGCGGCAATCAAAGCGGGCAGTGATTTCGAGAGTGCAACCTCGCGTCTCTTCACCCAGGCACCCGGCGCTTACGGCTCACAGGTTGAGGAGCTTGTTGAAGATTCCGCATGGGAGTCCGAAGAAGATCTCGACAACATGTTCATCAAGCGCACCGGTTTTGCCTACGGCGGCAACCGTTACGGTGACCAGCAGACCGATATTCTCAAAGGACTTCTCAGCACTGTTGACCGGGTTGTCCAGCAGGTTGACTCTGCAGAGTTCGGCATTACCGATATTGACCGCTACTTCTCCTCATCGGGAGCACTTCAGCTCTCTGCCCGACGTCGCAACCCGAAAGGCGACAATGTGAAACTGAACTACGTAGAGACCTTTACGGCCGACGTCAAGATCGACGATGCCGACAAGGCTCTCAAGGTGGAGTTCCGCAGCAAGCTGCTCAATCCGAAATGGTTTGAGACCATGCTTGAACAGGGACACAGTGGAGCAACCGAAATCAGCAACCGGTTTACCTACATGCTGGGATGGGATGCCGTCACCAAGGGTGTAGACGACTGGGTCTACAAAGAGGCTGCTGAAACCTACGCCATGGACCCGAAAATGCGTGAACGCCTGATGAAGGTCAATCCAAAAGCCTTCAAGAACATTGTAGGTCGTATGCTTGAAGCAAGCGGCCGAGGAATGTGGAGCGCCGATCCGGAGATGATCGAAAAACTTCAGGAGATCTACTCCGATCTCGAAGACCGTCTGGAAGGCATTGAGGTATAACTCTTGCTGAATACATCTACTCCAAAAAAGCACGGCTCACCCCGTGCTTTTTTGTTTTGGAAAAAGAGAAGTGGACGTAAGTGGACGAAGAAATGGTGGGCTCTAATGGACAGAGTGGACAAGAGTGAAAAGATTTTGTATAGCGGTCGTCGGAGGCCGGGAAGTACAGCACCTGTATGACTTACAGGACTTATGGGCGATTTAAGAACCTGAAAGCAGGTTTAGCTTGAGTTGATTGGTTGCACTGATATTTCTCTTCGTCGTTGAAGTCACTATTGTCCTTTAACTCTTTTTTTTTTGACAAATCTTCTCAGCACCCGGCACACCCAAGAAAGCCCGTTTCATTATTACCTCCCCTTTTGGTATATTACTTCCAAAACAACCCCTATGAACAAAAGGCACTGCAATATAGCACGCAACATCTGGCGTTCAATTGAGGTGTTCATCTTCTTCGTCGTCTCAGTTGTCGGTTTTAACCTGCTTGTCAAGACCGGGTCACTAAACTCCAAGTCAAAAACGAACTCTCTCTCTGAGGGTATTGTAGCTTCCGGAGACCGTTCACTTCCCGGTATTTCACTGCCCCCTGGTTTCGGAATTGATCGTCTGAGCGGGTTATTAAACGCTTCTCTCGGTTCAGAGAGATCCCATCCTTCGTTTCCCGGATCCACATCCATACTGCATATCCCTTATCATACCCTTCAGAACTGCATCCATATTCCGAATAACCGGATATTTTCAACACCTTCATCTCTCGGTAAACCCTCCAACCTCTTCCAGCAGAATCGTATCCTGCTGATCTGAAACCTCTTTACGCTCCCAGCTCTTCTGCTGCCATTACAGCTATCTGGAAAGAGTGACGCTTCACGATGCCGGACACCTCAAAAGAGGGTGTAAGCGTTTGGCAATCACGTTCGATAAAGAGGTTTACCCTATGCGTTTTGTATTTCTGACCATGGAAGCCACCAATAACAGCACCCTTAAAGCGGCTGCCGGTGTGCTTAACAGGAAGTTCCAGCTCGATCTGGAGGTTTCTGTCTTCAGTCTCGGACTCCATAGCAGCGTTAAACTCTGGGAAACGCTTGAAACAGCCTTGCCAAATGCCGATTTCGTGTTTGGTTCAATGCTCTTCAGCGAGGATATTGTTCGCCCCCTCGAAAAGATGCTGAACACACTCTCATGCCCGGTCTGCATGATAACAAGCAATCCCGCCCTGGTTTCCCAGACCCGGCTTGGTCGTTTTTCGCTTCGCAAGCCAAAAAAGGATGAGTCGAAGGAAACCGGGATATTCCAGCAGTGGGCGGCAAAGCTGAAACCAAAACAGAGCCACGGTGAGAGCCAGCGCCAGCTTGCACTCGTTCGAAGTGTGAGCAAAATCATGAAGCACATCCCGGGGAAGGCGCGTGATATCCATACCTTTATTGCTGCACACCAGTTCTGGCTGAATGGTTCACAGGAGAATCTGGAACGCTTTCTCTCTCTTCTGGTTGACCGGTATGCTCCCGGATGGAAAGGCAAACTGCCGCAGGAGGATCCGCTCTTTTATCCCGATGCAGCCATCTGCCATCCCGAAGCGCCCGAACCATTTTTTACGGCTGCAAAATTTCTCGACTGGCAGCAAAAAAAGAGGCCTGACCTCAAGCTCGGCCCTGTAGCAATCCTTGCCATGCGATCAACCGTACTGAGCAAAAACACGGCGCACCTCGACGCTCTGGTTCGATCGTTTGAGAGGAAAGGAATCAACAGCTTTATTGCCTACGGCGGCGGGCTGGATTTTCGCCCGGCACTCGAACAGTTTTTCAATCCTGAAACACCCCGTTCACTGAAACCCTCACTGCTGGTAAACGCCACAGGGTTTTCTCTGGTAGGGGGGCCTGCGGAAACAAAGGCTGCCGAGGCGGTTGCCGTGCTGAAAAAACTTGATATCCCCTGCTTCAATCTCATACCGCTCTCTTTTCAGCCCATTGAGCAGTGGCGTGAAAGCATGCTTGGCCTGACACCGATGCAGACCGCACTGAGTGTAGCTGTGCCTGAACTGGACGGCACCATAGAGCCACAGGTCTATGCCGGTACAGAAACCGGAAGTGAACAGACCGTTCCGCTTGTGCAGGAGATAGAGATTATTTCCCGCAGAGTCCGGCGACTGCTCAACCTTCAGCAGTCACCGCTGGCCGACAAAAAAATTGCTGTCGTTCTCTTCAATTTTCCGCCAAATCTCGGCAATGCAGGAACGGCTGCATATCTCAATGTTTTCGAAAGCCTGCACCGCCTGCTCATCGAAATGAACACTGCAGGATATACCGTAGAGGTACCGGAAAGCGCTGAAGCGCTTAAAGATCTGCTGCTTGAGGGGAACCGGCTCATTTACGGCACTGACGGAAATGTGGAGGCTCATCTCCCTCTTGAAGAGTACCGAAGGCTCTTTCCTGCCTATGAGCGTATTGAACCCTTCTGGGGCGACGCTCCGGGCGAAATTCTCAACGACAAAGTCCGTTTCCATATTCTCGGCTGCTCACTCGGCAATATCTTTATCGGCCAGCAGCCAAGTTTCGGTTACGAACGCGACCCGATGCGTCTTCTCATGGCCAAAGACGCAGCACCGAACCATGCCTTTGCCGCCTTCTACACCTGGCTTGAACACGTTTACAGCGCAGATGCGGTTCTTCACTTTGGCACCCATGGTGCGCTTGAGTTCATGCCCGGCAAGCAGACCGGACTATCGGCCATCTGCTGGCCGAAACAACTGATCGGCTCTCTGCCGAACTTCTACTGCTACTCGGTCAACAATCCAAGCGAAGGTGCCATTGCCAAACGCCGGGGATTTGCCACCCTACTGAGTTACCTCTCCCCTCCGCTTGAACATGCCGGACTCTACAAGGATTTGCGAAAACTGAAGGATCTTGTTGCTGCTTTCCGCACGGCATCTTCCGATGAGCTGCTTCTTGAGATCAGGGAGCTGGCTGCCTCGCTTGAGCTCGACACCGCCCCTAGTGAGTCAGAGGCCGAAGAGTATGTCACACGGCTGCAAAGTGAACTCTACACCATCGAGGAACGGATGATTCCGCTCGGATTGCACATCATGGGCGAAGCGCAGGCACCAAACAGCCTCATTGATCATCTCACGCTTCTCTCGGCACACAGCCGCCCCGAACTTGACGGGATTTCACTCAACGAACTGATCTGCCGTCACCTGCACTATGACTTCCATCAACTGCAGGATATGATGGGAAGTGAGCGCGATGCACAGGTAAAATGGCAGAAGGTATCCGCAATCGCCCGTGAAGCCGTCAGGCTCTTTATCGGACACCTCGATCCGGAGAATCACCCCGATCTGCCTATAGCAAGGCTGCTTGAAGGAAGCCTTGCTGTCAGAATCACGGACGCTGATAACTATCTTCGCCGTGAAACCGGTATCAAGCCCGCAGAACTCCATCGCCTGTGGCACTTCCTGAACACGGTACTGATACACCTTTCCGACAACCGGGAACTCAAGGCGGTGCTGCACGCGCTTGAGGGGAAATTCACCCCTCCATCTCCCGGCAATGATCTGGTTCGCAATCCGGAGATTGTCCCGACAGGCCGTAACATTCACAGTCTCGACCCATACACGATCCCCTCTTCGTTTGCACAGCAGAGCGGGAAACGGCTCGCTGAAGAACTCCTTCTTCACTACCGGGAGGAGAGTGGCGAGCTGCCGGAATCCATCGCCCTGATCCTCTGGGGAACGGATAACCTCAAAAGTGATGGCGAGGGCGTTGCCCAGGCACTCTCACTCATGGGAGCAAAAGCCAAAACCGATGAACTGGGCAAGATCAGCGATGTCGAACTTGTTCCCCTCAGCGAACTTGGTCGCCCGCGCATTGATGTCGTCATGACCATCAGCGGTATTTTCCGCGATCTGCTCTCCGTGCAGGTTCGATTGCTCGACAGGGCGGCACGGATGGCCGCAGCGGCGGATGAGCCGGAAGAGATGAACTTCATACGCAAGCATGTGCTGGCTGAGATGCAGGAGAGTGCCTGCTCCTTTGAGGAGGCCTCGAACAGGGTCTATTCGAACGCTCCAGGAAGCTACGGTGCAAATGTCAATCACCTGGTGGAGAGCAGCAGCTGGGAGGAGGAGAACCAGCTTGCCGATGCCTTCGTCAGTCGCAAAAGTTTTGCCGTAACCCCGGTCGGAGAGTGGCAGGAGTGCCCTCAGGCCCTTCGTGCCGCACTGAAACATGTGACCCTCACGTTCCAGAATATTGACAGCTATGAAATCGGTATTTCTGATATTGATCATTATTATGAGTATCTTGGCGGAGTTTCAAAAACCGTGCAGCAGCTCAGCAAGGCAAAACCGAAGGTGATGGTGGGCGATATCAACGGAACAGGAAAAAAGCAGAGAATCTGCTCGCTTGAAAAAATGGTATCGCTTGAAGCCCGAACCAAGCTGCTCAACCCGAAATGGTACGATGCCATGCTGGAAAACGGTTATGAGGGAGTTCGAGAGATTGAGTCCCATCTCAGCAACACCTATGGATGGAGTGCTACGGCGTCAGCAGTAAAAAACTGGACTTATGATCAGTTCAGTGCAACGTTCCTCCAGGACAAGGCCATGCTGGAACGCCTTACCGCTCTTAATCCGCATGCTACCATATCGATGACCCGGAGGCTGCTTGAGGCACACTCCCGAGGATTCTGGGAAGCAGAAGAGGGAACGATCGAGGAGCTGCAGGATCTCTATGCAGACCTTGAAACAAGAATCGAAGAGGTTCAACAGTAAACTCTGACACCAGAATTTTTTTATAAGTAATTACGAAACATCAAAACTTCTACCATGAGCAGTTCCTCTTTCAATGCTGAAGAGCACAAAAAAATGCTCCGTTCCTATTTCAATGGGCAGGGCTTCCAGCGCTGGGCCTCCATATACGGGGATGACAAGCTCTCCTCCGTACGCAATACCGTCCGTCAGGGTCATGCAGTCATGATGGACAAGGCATTTGACTGGTTACAGAAACTTAGACTGCCGAAAGGAGCAACCGTACTTGATGCTGGATGCGGTACAGGACTTTTCAGCATCAGACTTGCAAAAGCGGGCTACAAGGTAAAATCGGTCGATATAGCCTCGCAGATGGTCGGCAAGGCAAAAGAGGAAGCCATCAAGCAGGGTGTTGAAGGAAACATTGAATTCGAAGTCAATACTATTGAATCGGTAAGCGGCACCTATGATGCTGTGGTCTGTTTTGATGTATTGATACACTATCCCGCAGAAGGTTTTGCAGAGGCTTTCCGCAATCTGAGCAGCCTGACCAAAGGGTCGGTTATTTTCACCTATGCACCATACAACAATATTCTTGCTTTCCAGCACTGGATCGGAGGCTACTTCCCGAAAAAGGAACGGAGAACAACCATCCAGATGATCCGCGATGAGGAGATGCAGCGTGCAATGGAAAAAGCCGGCATGCAGGTAAAAAGTCGCGAAAAGATCAGTTTTGGTTTTTATCACACCATGCTGATGAATGCATCGCACAAGTAGGGGCGGTTTATGCTAAAACCATAAGAGATTTTTCCAAATAAATTGTAAATTAAAAGTCAAGGGATTTTTTTCTGGCAGATCGGCGTTCCCGTTACCGCGTAAAGAGATTCCTATTTTGTAAAAAACATATCTGGAGGGTGAAGACTGATGAAAATACTGATGGTTCAGCCAAATTATCATTCAGGTGGAGCTGAAATTGCAGGTAACTGGACGCCAAGCTGGGTAGCCTATATCGGCGGCGCCCTGAAACAGGCAGGATTTGACCAGGTGCGCTTCGTTGACGCCATGGCCGACAATCTTGAAGACGATCAGATTGAAGAGATCATCAGAAAGAACAAGCCTGATGTGGTGATGGCCACCAACATTACCCCCTCCATCTTCAAGGCACAGGATATCATGAAGGTCGCCAAAAAGGTTGACCCCAATATCAGAACCATCATGGGCGGTATTCACTCCACCTTCATGTACCCGCAGGTACTGAGCGAGGCACCGGAAACCGACTATGTGGTACGCGGTGAAGGCGAAGAGGTAACCGTCAACCTCATCAGAGAGATTGCCGCCGGTACCGACAGGGAGAACCGCGCAAACATCACCGGTATAGCCTATCTTGATGACGAGAGCAAGGTGTTTGCCACGGCTGCTCATCCGGTAATCGAGGACCTCGATACCCTTACCCCCGACTGGAGCCTCTACGACTGGGATAAATATATCTACACCCCGCTCAACTGCCGTCTTGCTGTACCGAACTTTGCAAGAGGATGTCCCTTTACCTGTACCTTCTGCTCACAGTGGCAGTTCTGGCGCCGGTACCGTGCACGCAGCCCGAAAACCTTTGTTGATGAAATCGAGGTACTGGTCAAAAAATACAACGTCGGATTTTTCATCCTTGCCGACGAAGAGCCGACCATCAACAAGCAGAAGTTCGTCTCACTCTGTCAGGAGCTGATCGACCGCAAACTCAACGTCTCCTGGGGTATCAACACCCGCGTGACCGACATCATGCGTGATGCCGACCTGCTGCCCTTCTTCCGCAAGGCGGGCCTTGTGCACGTTTCGCTTGGAACCGAGGCTGCAAGCCAGATGAACCTGAACCGGTTCCGCAAAGAGACAACCATTGAGGAGAACAAGTATGCCATCAAGCTGCTTCAGAAAAACGGCATTGTGGCCGAAGCGCAGTTTGTGATGGGACTTGAGCATGAAACTCCCGAGACCATCGAAGAGACCTACCAGCTCTGCAAGGACTGGGATCCCGATATGGCAAACTGGACAATCTACACACCATGGCCATTCTCCGATCTCTTCAAGGAGCTTGGCGACAGGGTTGAAGTACGCGACTACTCCAGGTATAACTTCGTTACCCCGATCATCAAGCCGGATAACATGGAGCGCGAGGATGTGCTCAAGGGCGTGCTGAAATCGTATGCACGGTTCTATGCACGCAAAACCTTCTTCAGCTACCCCTGGATCAAGGACCCCTATGTACGCAAGTACATGCTCGGATGCCTTAAGGCTTTTGCCCAGACAACCATTACCAAGCGCTTCTACGATATCGACCGCGTCAAGACCAAGAACAACAAGATTGAAATCGATCTTGGATTTGACAAGTCAAGAATCCTGACACAGAATGAGGTCAAAAACCTCAAGGAGCTGCGTCCGGAGATGGTTGCCGACATGAGCTTCGGTCTCAAGGAGGCAGGCTATCAGCGTGAGCATGACGAGCATAACTGGGATGAGTTCGATGAAACCACCATCAAGGACCGCACCTCATCAACCGTGCGCAACTGCTGATTCATTCCTGACCGGTTACAACAAAAAAACCCTCCACACCGGAGGGTTTTTTTGTTACACATGCTGTTTCCTATTTGATGGAAATCTCCTTGCCGGTTTTGGGCTTCGGTTCCGACTTGGGGAGAACGATCTTCAACACACCGTTATCGTAGGATGCCTCGATCTTTTCAGCATTGATGTTCTCTCCTACAGTAAAACTCCTGCTCAGGCTTCCCCACGAACGTTCAATGCGATGATATCCCTTTTTCTTCTCCTCCTCGCTCTGGGTTCTTTCAGCAGTGATGCAAAGCACATCATCATCCATTGAGACCTTTACATCCTCTTTCTTGACGCCCGGAAGATCAGCCTCAATATTGATGGCATTTTCATCCTCACTGATATCAACCTTGAAGGAGGGCGCGATCATAGAAGAGAAAAATGGTGATACCTTGTCGTTGAAAACATCCTCAAACATTCTCAGCGGATCCCTTCCATACAGTTTCAGTGACATGACTGCATCTCCATCTTTTAAGGGTTTTAAAAGTCGAATTTGAATCTATCACAACACTAAGAACAAGAACACAGCCACAATGAAAAAAATTCCCGGCGGATGCGGAAGAAGAAGCCCGGTGTCAGCGGTCAGGCATCAGGAATAGCACCTGTCCCGAGAGAAAAAAGGACCCAAAGGAGTTCAAGGACTACAGGGACGTAGAGAAACCCCAGGGACTACCAACATCCGCCCCTACAGGGCTTAAAACCTGATACCTCTTCACCTATCACTTAGCTCATTCTTCTCAGCGTATTGTTTCAAGAAAGCGCTCGGTATCAACCGCTGCCATGCAGCCGGTTCCTACAGCTGTAACGGCCTGTCGGTAGTTGAAGTCCTGAACATCACCACAGGCAAAAACACCGGCCACACTGGTTTCCGATGATGATTTTTTGGTCATGATATATCCGTAGTCATCAAGATCAAGCTGCCCCTTGAACAAAGCGGTATTCGGAGAGTGACCGATAGCCAGAAACACCCCGTCACATGAGTGCTCAACAAGTTCGCCGGTCTTGACGTTTTTCAGACGGATCCCGGTTACCTGCATGCCATCTCCGAGAATTTCATCAACTACCTCATTGAGCAGCATCCTGATTTTTGGATTTTTTTGAACTCTCAAACTCATGATTTTTGAAGAGCGGAACTCTTCCCGACGATGAACAAGCACGACTTCCGAGGCAAATTTTGTAAGGTAGAGCGCCTCTTCCATGGCCGTATCACCGCCACCGATAACAAAAACCTTGCTGTCACGGAAAAAAAAGCCGTCACAGGTTGCGCAGGCAGAAACACCCTTGCCTCGATAGCGGTCTTCCGACTCAATACCGAGCCATTTGGCACAGGCCCCGGTTGCAACAATGAGTGCGTGGGTAAAGAGTTCACGACCGTCTTCAAGCTGAAGAGAGAAGGGGCTTCTGGAAAGATCAACCTCGGTCACGCTCCCAGCAAGAAATTCCGCCCCGAACTTTGCTGCCTGCTCACGCATTTTCGACATCAATTCAGGTCCGCGGATTCCTTCAGGAAAACCGGGGAAATTCTCGATTTCGGTGGTGATCATGAGCTGACCGCCCGGCTGCATACCTTCAATAATAAGCGGCTTGAGATTGGATCTTCCGGTGTAGATTGCTGCCGTATATCCAGCAGGCCCGGTGCCCATGATAACGATATCACGCACGTCTCTTTCCATATTGGTCATGATGATGTAATTAATAAAACTCTTTACCCACTTGCCTGCTTCTGCATAATCATGCGATATGCAGATCCATTTTCCTCGAAATCTGGTTTTTCGGTATGGCTCCGAGCAACTGATCTACAACCTGGCCGTTCTTGAAAATAAGCAGGCTCGGTATACTTCGGATACCATACCGGGCTGCTGTGGCAGGATTCTCATCAACATTTACTTTTGCTACTACTGCTCTGCCGGCATACTCTCCGGCAAGTTCTTCAATAACCGGACCAAGCATCATGCAAGGACCGCACCAGGTTGCCCAGAAATCAACCAGAGCCACTTTATCCGACTCAAGAATCTCGGTTGTGAAATTCTGGTCCGTTGCCGCAAGATATTTTTCGCTCATCTCTTTTTATCGTTTAAGTTAACAACTACAACGATTTTATGATAACCATTGCATCATTAAACCGCTCTTAAGAAATACTTAAATTTCGCTTATAAAAAGAGGAGAGGGCAGGCGATAATCATCGCTTCTTTCGACCGGCATAGAGCTCCGTCACAACTCTCTTCAACTCTCTGAACGTCGTGTGACAGGGAAAGATGCCTGATGCAGCAAACATCGCAAGAGCATCCGCCCTTACGTTTCAGAGTAATCCTCAGGCAAGCATAAGCACAAACGGCTCCGGAGCCGCACCCCTCATCTCCAGGAGTACCGGACGGGGTGCAGGCTATGCATTGCTTACCTTCATGCGGGCTTTTTCAGGGTGGTTCCAAAGCCAAGTCGGTCGGCAATATTGGCTTCAGGATCGATAAACGGCCTGATAAGCGGCGAAGCACAGGTCATGAGCGTAGTAACCCCCGGTCCATGACCGGCCTCCATGCAGTCGCTGTGTACGACAATACCGATAGAGATTGCCCCCTTGCGGTATGCTCTTCCATAGCGATTATCATGATCCAGCAACGCAACAAAATCACCGAAACGGATTTTGTCAATACCATACTCCCTGACCGTTTCACCGTCACTCGTCATAATATCATAATCACCTTTTGCAACGTGTGCGGAACCGATACCTGAACCCATGCAGACAGCAGGAACAACGGTGGTAACCGGAACTTCAAGCACATCACCGTCAAGTTCACGGATCTTCAGGGCCTGAAGCAGATCGGGATCAAGATTGAACAGGGTAATAGCCGGATAATCCGTGAGCTTAAGCCCCTGACCTTTCCCCCGGATAATAATGGTATCGCTGTAAAGCAGCTTCTCCTTCACTTCACGCGTGAAATCGACAATCACATGCTCTGACCCTCCATGATGACCGAGAACACGGCCTTCAGCCCCTTTGGCCTCACCGGTGACAACGGTGGCAACATTGCCTGCACAGGAGTAGATCTGTACACCTACGTTGGGATGCTCGAAAGGTTTCTGGGTATCGGCAGTACAGCTTACTCCCGGCTCTATATGATCCCCCTGCCATCCGAATGCCGGATCTCCCGCCTGAACATTCAGGGTAATACCTCCGATTGAAGGAAGAATAAACGGCGTGCCGTGGTGGTCAACCTCCCAGTTACCTCTGGTTCTCGGCTGTCCCGGCTGACACTGCAGTAAAAACTCCACTAAATGTGGTTCGTTTGTTTTAAGCATGACTTCTTGATAATGGTTATAGGCACATACGGTTATGCATCAAGACCCGGCCGTATAAATGACCTTGCTGCAGGAAAAACAACTTCAACGGAACGGCGAAGCCGGTCAAGATGAACAAGAAGAGAGAGCGTACTATCCTCCTGTGAGGGTAATCCGGTATAAAGCAGACTCCATGCGGCAAGTGATCGATCAATAGTAATAAGAGCAATTTTGGCCGTACCGTTGGCATCATTATCCGGTTCATTGATCCCGGAAGCGATATCGGTCATTCTGCCTTCAACAGCACGAACAATTTTCGGATAAATAAAATACTGATAGTGCCTTATAATCTCAACCGGTTCTCTGAACGAGGGCTGATCAAGGTTCATGAGCAGAGACTCCTCGAAAACATCATCAACCGCAGCAAACCATTCATTGACCATACCGGCATAGAGAAGAGCTGCTGCAGAGCAGGGATGCTCACGGGCATTACGATACTTACTGTCCGGCGGTTCGGAGAGCACGGTCTCTTTTTGCAGATCATCAACACCGAGACCCTGCCTGGTGGCCATTTCCCGAATGTAACGCATAGCATTGACAAGAGCTTCACCCATCTCCTGCCAAAACCCGGCATTGAGTGCATCAAACTCGTGCAGAGCGCTGCCGCTCTCCTGCTCACCGGATTCAACCTGAAACTGAAGACAGCGCGCGGTAAATGCACAACGCTCACACCAGCGGTCACAATAACTAAAAATACCCGGAATCAGATCAGCTTCACCGGCCATGGTCATACAGTTTAATGCATACTATTAACTGAGCGATCAAACAGAAGATTCCGTCAGTTGGAAAGAGTGCCTGAAAGTAGAACAGGGGTTCAGGAAAATACAAAAAACCCGAAAGCCTCCAATCAAACGAGCGGTTGCAACGCTCTTTATCGACTCCTTTCAAACATTCATCCATTACAGCACCGTTACGGAGTAACGAGTATAGAGCAATGGATTTTACTGCCGGGTAACCTAAAAGTCGGATAAGGCGCGCACGTTAACGGATAAGTATCACTATTTAAGCACGA